>WRCU01000019.1 GCA_009783805.1 Oscillospiraceae bacterium | reverse complement strand
AGCTGGGGAAGTACCACTTCGACGGGCACCGCGCATGCGGCGTGTTCCTCAGCCCCGCGGAGTCCGCCCGCCTGTCCGGCATATGCCCCGCCTGCGGCGGGAGGCTCACCGCTGGGGTGCAGGCCAGGGTCGAGGAGATGGCCGACCGGGACGCGGGGCATCCGCGCCCGACCGGGCAGGCGCACTATAAGGCCGTGCCGCTCATGGACCTCCTGGCGGCCTCGATGGGCCATTCGTCCGCCGGAAAACGGGAGGCGGAGACTTATCGGCGGATGGTCGCCGGCCTAGGGCCGGAGCTGCGCATACTGCTCGAGTCTCCTATTGAGGAGATCATGCTCCATGCCGGAAAATGCGTCGCCGACGCCGTGGAGGCCATGCGGGAAGGGACACTCCCCGTCAGCCCCGGCGGGGACGGCGCGTACGGCAAGGCAAGGCCGCCTGGCGCGCCGGCGGGGCCCGCCCGCAAGCGCTGAAGGCCGACGCCCGCCCCACGTTTCATGCCATCACCTTCCTGGCAGCGCCGTAGAGCCTGCGATACCGAGCATACAGCTCATCATACCTGGCGGCGACGGCCCCGCCGCCGGGGACGACGCTCCCGTCCGCCTTGGCCGCCCCCATGGCCTCGCCCAGGGAGGCGTACCCGCCGACGGACAGCCCCGCCAGCAAGGCCGACCCGTAGGCGCCCACCTCGGGGTTGGCCGCCCTCTCGATCTCCATCCCCAGCACGTCCGCCTTGATCTGCATCCAAACCCCGGAGCGGGCCCCGCCCCCGGCGGCCCTCACCTTCCCGACCTTTATGCCGGCCTTCGCGAGCGCCTCCACGTTCAGCCTCATCTCATAGGCTACGCCCTCGAGGACGGCCCGATAAAGGTCGCCCCTGCCATGCCCCATCGACAGGCCGACCAGGGCCCCCCTGGCCTTGGGGTCCATATGCGGCGTCGCGGCCCCCGACAGGTGGGGCGTAAACAATATGCCCGAAGGCTCGGGCCCCACGGACGCGTCCAACGCCGCCAAGGCCCCGCCCGGGCCGTCCCGGAGGTCGGGGGCCATGGCATCGCCGAACCATCTGGCGGCCGCCCCCCCGGCATAGGCGAACGCGTAGGTGACGTGCAGCCCGTCGCGCACCGGGACCAGCGCGAACCCGCAATCCCTCATGACGGCCATCCCTTTCGGTTCCGGGCCGAACGCCGGCGTCAGGCACTCCACCGAGCCGCAGCCGAGCACCGCGGACCCCGGACGGAGCGTACCCGCACCCGTCGCGGCGGCCACTTGGTCGTGGCATCCCAAGGCGACCACCGTCCCCACCGTCAGGCCGACCTCATCGGCCGCGCGGGCGGACACCCTGCCCAGCCTCGTCCCGGGGGGCGCGATCGCCGGCAGCATCGCGCCCGGGACCCCCATCGCCCCGGTAACCTCATCGCTCCAGCGCAGGGCGCGGCGATCCATCATCATCGTGCGCGAGGCCAGCGAATGGTCCACGGCCGCCTCGCCGCAGAGCCTATACGCGATGTACGGGCCTATGGGCAGCATGAGGCTGACCTTTCCCAGGTCCACCCCACCCCCCTCGGCCAACGCCAGCAGCTTGGGCAACGTGTACATCGCGTTGGGCATCACCCCGCATATGCCGTGGATGCGCCCGCCGCCCAGGCGTGAGGCTATCCTCCCCGTCCACTCGGCACCCCTCGGGTCCGTGTACAGAAGGACGGGCGCCATGGCCCCGCCTTCGGCGTCCAGCAACGCGAAGCTCTCCCCGAAGGACGACACGGCCAGCGCCTCAATGGGCTCGGCGCACAGGCCGCGCACCTCGCGCAGGGCGCCGGAGGCCGCGGCCCAAAGCTCCTCGGCCGCGATCGCCTGCCCGGACCCGTCCCCGCCGAACGCGTACTCCCTACGGCTGGAAGCCAGCTCACGCCCGTCCGGGTCTATGGCCGCGCACTTGCAGCCGCTCGTGCCCATGTCCAATCCGCAGAATGCCATACCCTTATCCCCCCAAGGCGGGCGCCTCCGCCGACGTATGCCGGGACCGCCATGCGGCGCCCACGGCGGGCGGCCCACCTGGCTATATGGTATATTACGTTGCGGGTATGTCCAATCGGATCCGGCTATGACCACGACGTTGATCGGTAGGGATCATGGGGCTAGGAACGGTCGATGAAGGCGGCCTTGCGGCGGCGGCTTCCGCGGGTTCGGACCCGCGGGTCGGCAGGCCGTTGCCCAGGCGGATCTCGCAGGCCCTGCTGAGCGCGCTCTCGGCGGGCGTCGTGCCGCGCCTGGGGCTGGAGCGCATAGCGGTCGGCAGGAAGGCCGAGATCGAGGCCTTCCTGGGCGACATGGGCGCATTGGCGGAGGGCGGCTCCGCCTTCCGGCTCATATGCGGGAGGTACGGCAGCGGCAAAAGCTTCATGCTGCAGATATGCAGGGGCCACGCCCTGGAGAGCGGCTACGCCACCATGGACGCCGACCTGTCGCCCGAAAGGAAGCTGACCGGCCAGAAAGGCCAAGGCCTGGCCACCTACAGGGCTCTCGTCAGGAGCCTCGCGATACGGTCGAAGCCCGAGGGCGGGGCCTTGCAGGTCATCATCGACGCATGGCTCCTGGGCCTGCAGTCGCGCGTCATGGCCGAGCGAGGCGTGGCCCGCGGCTCCGAGGCCTTCGCGGCGTTCTTCGAGGGGCTGGTCTCCGAGGCCTGCTCACATATGCAGGGGGTCACGCACGGTTTCGACGTCTCGGCCGTCCTGTCGCGGTATTGGAAAGGATGCGTCGACTCGGACGACGAGGCCAAGGCGAACTGCCTCAAGTGGCTTTGCGGCGAGTACGCCCTGAGGTCAGCCGCCAGGAAGGACCTGGGCGTGACCGAGATCGTGGACGACGGGAACTGGTACGACTTCCTGAAGGTCATGGCCAGGCTCGTGGGGCTGGCGGGCCAGAAAGGGCTGGTCGCCTTCGTGGACGAGGGCGTGAACCTATACAAAGTATCGAACGCCCTTTCCAGGAACCAGAACTATGAGAAGCTGCTTTCGATGTTCAACGACCTGACCCAAAACGCCGTCCAGGGCCTGGCCATGTACTTCGGCCTCACCCCCCAGGCCTTGGAGGACCCCAGGCGCGGCCTGTACGGGTATGAGGCCTTCCGGACGAGGCTGTCGGCCGGGGCGTTCGGCGCCTCGCTGCCGGGCGTCTCCGGCCCCGTCATACGGCTGGGCGCGCTGGAGTACGAGGAGCTGTTCGTGCTGCTGCGTCGTGTGCTGGGCGTATATGAGGCGCACCACTCGCTCGGCATGGGGCTCTCGGACGATGACCTCACCGCCTTCCTCCAAGCATCCCTGGACAAGGTGGGGGCGAAGGAGGGCATGACCCCCAGGGAGATGCTCCGCGGCTTCCTTCATCTATTGGACGTCGTCAGGCAGGGGGGCGCGCCGGGCTTTAGGTCCGCCATACGGGCCGCGCTGTCCGTCGCGGACCCGGCGCGGGCGGATCCCGACCCGCCTTGGGAGCCCACGCCCGTCGGGTGGGGCGGAAGCGACGGGCTGGGAGGCGGGTCAGGCGCGCCGTCCGATGGGCCCGGAACGGACGCGGACGGCCTACACGAGATGGAGCTGTAGGCCGGTGCGTGAGGCGCGGGCCTCATGAGGCCGGGCCTTCAGTCCATGCCAAACAGCCTGACCAAGGGGGGCGTCTGAAAGGCGTCGCCTATCACGGCCCCCGCGGACCCCGTCCGCGGCGCCTCCCCCCATATGGCGCCCCGAACCACGCGCCTGACGGCGAGGCCGCTGAGCCCAGCCCCTTCCAGGCCTGCATGGGCTTGCAACGCCTCGACGAACAGCGTCGGCTTCAGATTGACGGTGCCCGCGCGCAGCCTGGCCTCCACCGTGCCCGTCGACGGGTCGGATCGGGCCGCGATCACGAAAGGCCTGACGTCGGTCGGCGCGTCCCCGGCCTTTCCGCGCTTCATGACGCGGACGGGGCCTTCCCCGGCCATGAACCCGGCGACCGCCTCGGCCAGCGGGAGGCCCGGGGGACGGATCTCTATCGCATAGTCGGCCGCCCATACCGCCGACATCAGCTTTATGTCCCTATCCGCCTCCCTGCACGCCGTCAGACGCATGCCCTCCGGCAGCGCGCCGTTCACGGAGTCCATGAACGGCCCCAGGCCGACCGTCTCGGCGAGCGTGACCTCACCCACCTCCTCGGTGCCGACGACGCCCGTCTGCATGGGCAGCGCGAACACGAGCCTCACCCTCGGGTTGTACCCCGCCGTGGTGGCGACCGGGACGCGTGCCCTACGGAAGGCCCTCTCGAACGTCCTCATTATGTCCAGATGCGAGATGTAGCATACCGCGTCGCCGCGGGCATACGTGAACCTGACCCTCACGCGCCGGCCCACCCCCCTTCGGGACCGTCCGCCGGGCGGCCTGCCGACGGCTCCCCCGCGTACAGGCAGCCAGCCAGCCGCTGCGCCCCGCAACCCCTGCACCCGCCCATGCACCCCCCGGAAGGGATCCCTTCCATGGCCTTCCGCAGCTCCCCGGCCAGATAGCCCTTGCCGACGCCCATGTCAATATGGTCCCAAGGCAGGACCTCATTCCCGCCCCTCTCCCTCGCCGCGAAGAAACCCATCTCCAACCCGCACTCACCGAAAGCCCTCTCCCACTTGGCATAGTCGAACGAGTCGCTCCACGCGTCGAACTTGCAGCCTAGCGACAGCGCCTTGGCCAGGACGGCCGACAGCCTTCTGTCGCCCCTGGCGAGGGCCGCCTCGACGACGCTGACCCTCTCGTCGTGCCATTTGTAGGCTATCCTGCGGCTTTTAATGCTGTCCTTGAGCAGCCTGCGCCGGCGGGCCATCTCCCCGACCCCTATCTGCGGCACCCATTGGAACGGCGTGAACGGCTTCGGCACGAAGAACGAGGTGCTCACCGTTAGGTCGGCCCCCTTGGCTTTGGCGGCCGGGTCGGCTTCCGCATGCCTCCTGAGCACCTTCGCGGCGAGGTCGGCGATGGCCTCGACGTCCTCGTCGGCCTCCGTGGGCAGGCCCAGCATGAAGTACAGCTTGATGGAACCGTATCCGGACCCGAAGGCTATGTCGGCCGACTTCATCATGTCGGCCTCCGTCACCCCTTTGCTTATCACGTCCCGCAGCCTCTGGGATCCCGCCTCAGGCGCCAACGTGAGCCCGCCGCGGCGCACCGCGTCGGACTTCCCCATCATCCCGGAGGTGTGCGAATCTATCCTGAGGGACGGGAACGCGATGCTTACGCCACTCCGCGACGCCAGCCGCGAGAGCCCCTCCACCAGGCCCCCCAGGGCGCAGTAGTCGCCCGTGCTGAGCGAGACGAGCGACAGCTCCTCATACCCGGTCTGGTCGATCAGCCTACTCGCCTGCCCGATGAGCGTCCCCACCGAGCGCTCCCTCACGGGGCGGTAGATGAAGCATGCCTGGCAGAACCTGCATCCGTGCGCGCATCCCCTGAACAGTTCCAAGGCTATCCTGTCGTGGACCGCGCTTACGTAGGGCACCACCTGGCTCGTCGGGAAGAAGGCCGCGTCCAGGTCGGCCACCACCCTCTTGACCACGCGCTCCGGCGCGAAAGGCACGTTAGGCCAAACCCCCGCGACCGTCCCGTCCCCATCGTAGGCGACGTCATAGAACCGCGGCACGTACACCCCGCCCACGCCGCACAGCCCGCGCAGGAAACCTTCCCTGCCCCCGGGGCGCCCGGAGCGCTTCCACCCCGCGTACAGGTCGATGATCTCATGCACGGCCTCCTCGCCCTCCCCGATCAGGATGAAGTCCAGGAAGTCCGCGATGGGTTCGGGATTGCAGACGCAAGGCCCGCCCCCCAGCACCAGCGGGTCCCCCTCCCCCCTATCCTTGGCGTAGAGCGGTATGCCGGCCAGGTCCAGCATGTTCAGCATGTTCGTGTAGCCCATCTCGTATTGGGCCGTGAAGCCCACGAGGTCGAACGACCGCACCGGATCGCCGGATTCCAGCGCCGCCAGCGGCGTCCCGGAGGCGCGCATCAACCCCTCCATGTCGTGCCAAGGCGCGAAGACCCTCTCGCACCACGCGTCGCCGCGCCCGTTTATCAAGTGGTACAGTATCCTCATCCCCAGGTTGGACATGCCTATCTCATACGTGTCCGGGAAGCAGAAGGCGAACCTGACGTCCACGCCGGCCTTGTCCTTGGTCACGCTGCCCCACTCACCGCCCGTGTACCTCGCCGGCCGCTCTATCCCGCCCATCGTCTGGAAGTCGTGCGTCACCTTCGCGTCACCGCCCTTCCCGCCGCGCCCTTCGCGCCCGACGCGTACCCGGCCGCCACCTTTATGGCCTCGAACATGCTCCCCTCGTCCGCCATCCCCTTCCCCGCTATGTCGTACGCCGTGCCGTGGTCGACCGACGTTCGGACGAAAGGCAGGCCCAGGGTAACCGAAACCGTCCGTGAAAAACCCAGCGCCTTCGCCGCTATGTGGCCCTGGTCGTGGTACAGGGCCAGGACCGCGCCGTACCTGCCGACCTCCGCCAGGTGGAAGACGGAGTCGGCGGGGACCGGGCCATGGACGTCGTATCCCCTGCGGCGCATCTCGCTGACGGCCGGCTCGATCTCCCTAAGCTCCTCAACGCCGAACAGGCCGCCGTCCCCCGAGTGCGGGTTCAGCCCGGCCACCGCCAATGAAGGGCTCACCCCGGCGAGGCCCGCGAGCGCTTCCGAACAATCCTCTATGCCCTTCATCACGTTGGCCTTCGTCACGGCCCCGCAGGCCTCCCTGAGCGAGACGTGCCTGGTGAGGAAGAATATGCGCAGCGGGCCTACCTGGAACATGGTCCGCGCGTCAGGCACGCCGGCGATCCTCGCCAGCTCCTCCGTATGCCCTATGAACCTTCCGTCGACGAGCCTCATCGCCCTCTTGTTCACGGGGGCCGTCGCCACGGCGTCCGCCTTGCCGCTGAGCGCGAGCCCCGCCGCCTCCCGTATGCACGCGAGGCCCATGGCCCCCGCCTCGGCCGTGGCCTCCCCCATCCTGAGCCGCCCAGTGCCGGGGCGGCCGCCGCGGCACGCCTCCATGACGTTGACCACCCCGGCCGCGTAGTCCCCGTCCGCAGGGTCGCGAATGGCCCTGACCGTGACCCTGCCCGGGCCCGGCGCGCCGCCCGGGCCGTCGGCCATAAAGCCGGCCGCCTCCCTGATCACCCCGCAGTCCCCCACCACGAACGGCATGCAGCATCCCAGGAGGCCCCCCGGGGCGATCGCCTTCACGGCTATCTCCGGCCCGATGCCGGCCGGGTCGCCCATGGTCACGCAGACGTACGGCCTGCCCCCCATCGCCATCCTTTCCGCGCGCGCGCGCATTCCGTCATAATCATTAAGAATGGGCATTGATATAGCCAGGTTTTCGACTATATTTTACGCCACCCGATAGTATAATCTATCATTGTCCGTTCGGCGTACGACGACAGGCGGGACCTAGCCGGGCCGCGACTTGCCGCAGGCCGCATGCAAGACAGACTAAGGGGGGTAATGGCTATGCAGGTATTGAAGTCAATGAGCGAGTACGGGCACGAGCAGATAGTCTTCGCCCAGGACAAGTCACTGGGCCTCAGGGCCATCATCGCGATCCACAGCACGGCGTTGGGGCCGGCCTTGGGGGGGACCCGCTTCTTCAACTACGCCACGGATGACGACGCGCTGTTCGACGTGCTGCGCCTGTCCAGGGGCATGACCTTCAAGAACGCCGCCGCGGGTTTGAAGCTGGGCGGGGGCAAGGCCGTCATCATCGGCGACCCGAAGGCGCTCAAGTCCAGGGAGTTCTTCCATGCGTACGCGGGGTTCATCAACTCGCTGGGCGGGAAGTACTACACCGCCGAGGACGTGAACATCGGGGCGGCGGACGTGGCCCTGATGAATGAGGTGACGAAGTTCGTGACCGGCACGCCGGAGGTCAGCGGCAACCCTTCGCCCTTCACGGCCAGGGGCGTCTTCCTGGGCATCAAGGCCGGGGCTAAGGTGAGGTTCGGCGCCGACTCGCTCAAGGGCAAAGTCATCGCCGTGCAAGGCCTGGGCAGCGTGGGGTCCAGGCTGTGCGGCCACCTGCACGGCGACGGGGCCAGGCTGAAGGTCAGCGACATCGACAAGGAGGCCGTGGACAGGATGGTTTCCATGTACGGGGCCGAACCCCTGGGTTCGGACGAGGTGATCACGGCCGAGTGCGACATCCTCTCGCCTTGCGCGATGGGCGCGGTCATCAGGCCGGAGAACGTCGGCAAGCTGAGGTGCTCGATGGTGGCCGGGGCCGCCAACAACATAGTGCTGGACGCCGCGACGGGCGACGAGCTCAGCTCGAGGGGCATACTCTACCTCCCGGACTACATCATAAACGCGGGCGGCGTGCTGAACTGCGGCATGGAGATAGTGGAAGGGCGGTACAGCGAGGACTCAGTGAACGCGCAGGTGGATAAGATATATGACACCGCCTTGAAGATCGTCGCCTACGCCGGCGAGAAAGGCATAAGCACGTACAGGGCGGCGGACGAGTACGCCGAAGGCATCGTGAGGGCCGGGGCGAAGTGACGGGGATGGGCCCAGGCTGACGCTAGAAGTCACGAAAGCCATTCAAGGCCGCCCGCCGCCATGCGGGCGGCCTTTCATTCTGCGTGGGCGGCTGTCCCTTCATGCGGGTGTCCCTTCATGTGGACGGCCTTCCGCCTCATGCGGGGCCTCCTGGGCTCCCCGACCCGCGTACGCCGCCCCCGGGCCCGCGGCGGTCGCCGATAGGCTCAGAACGGGTCCAATCTCATGAGCAGCCTGGCCAACCTGCCCTCCGGCCTCAGCCGCAGCCTGCGGATAACGAAGGCCAAGGCCCTGGATTGGACCTTGTCGGCCTCCCTGCCCTTCTTTGTGAGCATGATGGAGTAGCATAGCAGGACCTCCAGTATGAGCTTCGCCATCCACGCCACCCACCACAGGTCCGCGGCGGCCACGAACAGCGCGAACACGGCGAAGAAGAACGCGAGCGTAATGAGCAGCGCTACCCTTTCCTTCCTCGCGCTGCCCTTGCGGATCCCCGACAGGATGAAGAAGGCCGTCAGCAGCGTCACGATCCCGGACGAGATGAGCGCGGGCGCGGCCCTTCCTTTCAATATAAGCATAACGATGAAGTTGGCCGCGTTGAGCGTCGCCACGGCCGCGGCCGTCACCAGCATGTTCGGCTTCCTGAAATTGAGCGGCGTCCTTTTCAGGGCGCCCTTGCCGGCCGACTTGACCGCGGAGTCGAAGGCCATCTGCCGCAGCCACGGGAACGCCACCTTGGGGACCAATAGGACGACGCCTTTAATGAAACCCACTATGAGATTGAAGATGAAGGCCAAGCCGACCTCATTTGATAATCATTTTTCGATATGTTAACATTTCGCTGATTAATCCGTTACATGCGAACCACCATCATCTCAAGGAGGAAACATCGAAATGGGTAGGAAAGGCGCAAGCAAGCTCATTGCCATATCCGTCGCCTTGGCCATGGCGCTCACGCTCGCATCGTGCGGGGGAGTGACGTACGATGAGAACCAACCGCCGCTCGTGGTCTCGACCGGCGACTTCAACGAGAAGTTCTCACCGTTCACCGGCGAGAGCGCTTACGACATGGACATCGTCGACATGGTGCTGGGACCCTCCCTCATCAGCAACGACCGCCAGGGCGAGATGGTCTACAAAGGCATAGGCGGCGAGACGAGGGCATACAACGGGACCGACTACTCCTATAAAGGCCTCGCGGACGGCGCGGTGGACTACGACAAGGACAAGGACGTCACGAAGTACACGCTCACGCTGCGCAAGGGCGTGAAATTCTCCGACGGCGTCGAGATGACCGCGGACGACGTGATATTCACCTACTACGTCCTCCTGGACCCCACCTACATCGGGATCAACACCTTGAACACGGTCAAGATCCAAGGATTGGAAGAGTACCAGTCGGGCTACGCGAACGCCTTCGACGACTTCAAGGTGATCACCGACGCCATAGAGGCGGCCGGGCCGGAAGGCGACGGCACGGGCTCGTCCGTCTATACCCAGCAGGAGTACGGGGCTTTTTGGGCCGGATACCTGAGCAGCCTCCGCATATCATGCCAGGCGGTCGTGGACTACTGCGTGGGGCCCCTCGCCGGCTACATCGAGATGCTGGGGTTCGACCCGGCCGCGGTGAGCTCCAACGCGGGCATGGCCATCGCGTACAGCATGATGCTTTGGGGATTCGCCGACATGGATGACGACGACGTCCTCATCTCACCGGCCGGATCAGAGTTCGACCTCAAGGGCTCCTTCCCCACCCTGGACGACTTCGGCCTCGCCGTGCTCACCGAGTACGGCGGCAGCTTCGAGGACGCATCGGACGAGGGCGAGTTCGACGTCCCGGGCTCGGAGGACTACCACACCTTCCTCGCCAACTACATCGGCGAGATGATCAAGGCCAACCCCGACAAGGTCAAGCGTTCGGTCACGAACATATCGGGGATCACGAAGACCGACAAGTACAGCCTCGAGGTCATGGTGGACGGGTTCGACACCTCCGCCGTGTACAAGCTGTTCGGGATGCAGGCTGCCCCCATGCACTACTATGGGGACAAGGACAAGTATGACTACGCCAAGGACAGGTTCGGGTTCGACTACGGCGACCTCGGGTTCGTGAAGGAGACCGAGAAGACGCCCATGGGCGCCGGGCCCTACAAGTTCGTCAAGTGCGAGAACAAGGTCGCCTACCTCACCGCCAACACCGACTATTGGAAGGGCGCGCCCAAGGTCCGCGACCTGCAGTTCAAGGTCGGCAGCGAGGACGACAACATCCCCGGCATCCAAACCGGGACCATCGACATAGCCAACCTCTCCTTCAACCGCGACCGCTTCGACGAGATCCAGAAGATCAACCCCAACGGTGAGCTGACGGGCGACATAATCACCTACATCGGCGTCCGCAACCTGGGCTACGGCTACGTGGGCATCAACTCCAAGGGCGTAAGCGTGGGCGACGAGCGCGGATCCGACGCCAGCAAGAACTTGCGCAAGGGCCTGGCCACGATCATCTCCGTGTACCGCGACCTCACCACCAACACCTACTACGGCAACACCGCCGAGGTCATCAACTACTCCATGTCCCGCGTCTCGTGGGCGGCCCCGCAAAGGACCGACCCGGGATACGAGGAGGCGTTCTCCAAGGACGTCAACGGCAACGCGATATATAACCCCTCCATGACGGAGGAGCAGCGGTACAAGGCCGCCGAGCAGGCCGCCCTCGGGTTCCTGGAGAAAGCCGGCTACACGGTGGAGAACGGCAAGGTCACCGCGGCGCCCGCAGGCGCCAAGCTGACATACACCGCATGGATCCCCGGCGACGGCAAGGGCGACCACCCGAGCTTCCTGCTCCTGACCAAGACGGCCGAGAGCTTCTCGAACATCGGGCTCACGCTCAACATAAACGACCTGGCGGCCTCGGCCACCAGCCAGCTGTGGGACGCGCTGCGCTCCGAGTCGGCCGAGATATGGTGCGCGGCCTGGGCATCCTCGATCGACCCGGACATCACCCAGCTGTACAACGGCGACCCCGTGCGCAACAACCAGCAGTCGTCCGCCAGGAACCCCGTCGGGATAGCGGACGCCGAGCTCGACAGGCTGATCCTCGAGACCCGCAGGACCCCCGACATGGCGGCCCGCAAGCAGCTGTTCATGGAATGCTTCAAGATACTGCTCGACTGGGGCGTGGAGGTTCCCGTATACCAAAGGGACAACATCTACATCTACAGCACCGAGCGCCTGAAGATAGAGACGCTGGCCGGCGACATGACCCCGTTCTACCAATGGGGCCAGGAGGTCGAGCTGATAGAGGTCAGGTAGGGAACCCCGGCGCCTTTGGCGCCTAGGATTTCGTGACCGTATGGGAATGATATGAGCGGCGGACGCCTTCGCGGCCATCAAACGGCGGCGGAGGCGTTCGGCCGGTTTATGGGAGAGGCATTTTTAGATGCGGCAATACCTAGCGAAAAGGGTAATAATAAACATATTCATACTCTTTTTCGTCTCAATGATGATATACCTTATCATGCGCATGCTCCCCGCGTCCTTCCTGGAGAACATGGCCAGGCAGAGGGAGAACATGGCCGGCAACAACCGGACCTACGAGGAGTGGCTCAGCCTCCTCGGCAACGTCTACGGCACGGACAGG
The DNA here is from genome assembly GCA_009783805.1 of Oscillospiraceae bacterium. GTDB lineage: Bacteria > Bacillota > Clostridia > WRCU01 > WRCU01 > WRCU01. The sequence continues at coordinate 347 of WRCU01000019.1, read as the reverse complement.
AACTTCCTCGTCGGCTTCTTCATCTGGATCGGCAACGCCGTCAGGGGCAACTTCGGCGAGTCCTGGTACTACGGCGTGCCCGTCATGGAGAAGTTCTCCTCCGTGATATCCGACTCGCTGTGGCTGGTCGGCACCGCCACCTTCATAGAGTTCGCGGTGGCGATACCCCTGGGCATGATCGCCGCGACGCGCCAATACAGGAAGCCAGACTACGTCATCACGGTCGTGGCCCTGCTCGGCATATCCCTGCCCTCGTTCTTCGTGGCCTCCATCCTAAAGCTCGTCTTCTCGATAAGGCTGGGCTGGTTCGACTTCTACGGCAAGGTCGGCCGTGACTTCCTCCGGCT
>WRCU01000018.1 GCA_009783805.1 Oscillospiraceae bacterium | reverse complement strand
TTTCAAGCCCGTTACGGTATCGTGTGGGGCGTTGACCCCGGGCCCGGGCGCATATATCGTTCATGCCATGGGCAGGTCCGCGCGTCGCGGCTTGGCGGGGGGCAATTATGCTGAAGGGCAAGGCGGGGAGGATCCTCCTTTGGGTGGCCTTCCTTATATTGGCGATAAACATGACATTCTCGGTCGTGGACAGGCAGATGAGGAAGGCGGAGGCCGAGAGGGCCCTTTCAGCCCTGTCCGCGCGCATACACGCGGAGGAGAGGCGCCAGGGGCTGCTTAGGAAGGAGCTCGCCATCATCGGGTCCGACGAATATATAGAGAGGATAGCCAGGACGCACTTCGGCATGGTCAGGCCCGGCGAGAAGGTTTTCATAGACATGGGTCAATGACTTGCCAAGCCCTGGCTTTCGTGGTAGGATATTCTTTTACGTCCTCGCCCTGCGCGAAGAAGGCGGCGTGCCGTATGGCACGCCGTAAGGTCGCAGGGCCATCATGTCCGGGAGGAGGTGCTTAATATCCATGGCAAACAGGTATGAGGCCATATTCATCGTGAACGCCGAGATAGGGGAGGAGAAGGTCACCCCCATCGTCGAGAGGGTCAAGGCGCTCATAGAGTCGTCCGCCACGCTGGAGAAGTTCGACGACTGGGGCGTGAAGAGGCTGGCCTACCCCATCAACTACGTCAACGACGGCCACTACACTTACACGGTCTTTGAGGCGAGGCAGGACTTCCCCAAGGAGCTGGAACGCGTGCTCAGCATAACCGAGAACGTGATCCGGTACCTTGTCATACGTCTGTAAGGCAAAGATACGGGGAAACGGGGGCGATGGTCGCGTGAACAAGGTAATCTTAATGGGCCGGCTCACCAAGGATCCGGAGACCAAGACGACGAGCGCGTCGGTGGTGGTCACGACATACACCCTGGCGGTAAACAGGAGGTTCCAGAAGGCCGGCGAGGAGAGGCAGGCTGACTTCATCCAAGTAGTCACGTTCAGCAAGCTCGCCGAGTTTTGTTCCAATTACTTCAGGAAAGGCCAGCAGGTGGCCGTGGTCGGCAGAATACAGACGCGCTCCTGGCAGGACGCGGAGGGCCAGAGGCGTTACGCGACGGACGTCGTGGCCGACGAGGCCTACTTCGCCGACAGCAAGAAGGATGCAGCCGGCGGGTATCCGGCGGCGGGGCCGGGTCCCAAGCCGACGGGCAGGCTGACCGAGAAGGACTACGGCGACGACGGGTTCGGCGCGGGGATGCCGGACGCGTTCGAGGAGGACGACCTGCCTTTCTAGAGAGGCCGGGCCGAACGGGCGCCATCCGCCTTGGCGGCGGGTGGGGCGATAAACGACGATAAAGGACGGGAGATAGGGCGAGATGGAGAGGAAGCGTGACAAGGCGCAGGGCAAGGAGGGGGACAGGGGCGACTTGAAGGGCAAGAGGCCGCCGCGCGTGAAGCAGAAGAAGAAGAGGAAGATATGTAACTTCTGCATGGACAAGGTCGAGATCGACTACAAGGACCCCATGAAGATGAGGAAGTACATCTCGATGGAGCGCGGCAAGATCCTGCCGAGGAGGGTCTCCGGCAACTGCGCGAAACACCAGAGGCTGGTGACGGTCGCCATCAAGAGGGCGAGGCACCTGGCCCTGCTTCCATACTCCATCGACTGAGGGCCGGCCTGGCGGGCCGCGTAGAGCCGCCGCCAAACGATTGATTGCGAAAGGCCGTATGTGCGCCGGCTTACGGCCACCCCGGCCTTCGTTTCGTTTTGGGCGGGCGATAGCGGCGCATGACGACGGAATATGGGGGGGCGTGCTCATGAAGGTCATCCTGAAGCAGGACGTGAAGGGTCTGGGCAAGGCCGAGGACATGGTGGACGTGAGCGACGGGTACGCCAGGAACTTCCTGCTGCCCAGGGGGATGGCGGTCACGGCCACCAGCGACAACCTGAACGTCATGAAGACCAGGAAACAGGCGGAGCAGAGCAAGCGCGACAGGGAGCTCGAGAAGGCGGTGGGGTTCGAAGGCCGCCTGAGCGGGATCGTGCTGAAGGTGCCGGTCAAGGCCGGGGAGAACGGCAGGCTGTTCGGCTCGATTACCACGCAGGAGATCAGCGAGAGGCTGAGCGGCGACCATTCGATCGAGGTGGACAGGAAGAAGATAGTCATCAAAGAGCCCATACGGAACACGGGCGAGCACGAAGTCGAGGTAAGGCTCCACCAAGGGGTCAAGGTCACGCTGCGGCTGCTGGTCACGCCCATGCAGTAGGCCCGCGGCCGCGCCTGGGAGGCCGGTATGAGCGCATCCGTCAGGAACAGGGTCCCGCCCCACTCTAACGAGGCGGAGCAGAGCATGCTCGGCGCCATGCTGCTCGACAAGGAGGCCGTCTCCATTGCCGTGGAGACGCTCGACAAGGGCGACTTCTACCGGGACGACCATCGCGAGGCCTTCGAGGCCATGATAGACCTTTTCTTCTCCTCGACGCCCGTGGACATCATCACGGTGACGGACAGGCTCAAGGCCAGGGGGACGCTGGACAAGGTCGGGGGCATAGAGTTCCTCTCGTCGATGGCCGCCTACGTGCCTTCCATAAGCAACGCGCGCAACTACGCCAGGATAGTCAGGGACAAGGCCCTCCTGCGCAGCCTGATCAAGGTGGCCTCCGACATGTCGGAGCAGTGCTACGGGGAGGACCTGGACGCCGCGGACATCCTCATGAAGGCGCAGCGGACCGTGTTCGAGCTGTCGAGCGAGGGCAGGGTCAAGGGCGTCGCCGATTTCAAGGCCGTGCTGGCCTCCACGCTGGAGTACATCAGCGAGCTGCACAGGAACCGCGGGAGGCTGCTCGGGGTGCCCAGCGGCTTCAAGGGCCTCGACGAAGTCACGTCCGGGTTCCAAAAGTCCGACCTCATATACATAGCGGCACGCCCGACGGTCGGCAAGACGGCCTTCGCACTCAACATCGCCATGCACGCCGCCGTGGCCGAGGGGATCCCCGTCGCCATATTCAACCTCGAGATGACCAAGGAGCAGCTCGCGATGAGGATGCTGTGCTGCGAGGCGATGGTGGACAGCATGGACATAAAGCACGGCAGGCTGACCGTCGGGGACTGGGCGAGGATCTCCGACAGCGTCCACCCGCTGTCGCGGGCGAAGGTGTTCATCGACGACACGCCGGGCATTTCGGTCGCGGAGGTCAGGGGCAAGTGCCTGAGGCTGAAGCTCGAGCAGGGGATCGGCCTCGTCGTCATAGACTACCTGCAGCTGATGCAGGGCAGCCGCAGGTATGAAGCCAGGCACCAGGAGGTCTCGGAGATGTCGCGGTTCCTGAAGATGACGGCGATGGAGCTCAAGGTCCCCATCATCTGCCTTTCGCAGCTCAACAGGGAGCCGGACAAGCGGTCGGACAAGCGCCCCGTGCTCAGCGACCTGAAGGAGTCGGGGTCGATCGAGCAGGACGCCGACATAGTCATGTTCCTTTACAGGGAGGACTACTACGACCAGGAGAGCGATACGAAGAACGTCATCGAGGTGAACGTCGCGAAGAACAGGAACGGGGCCATAGGCAAGCTGAACCTAGGCTGGATGCCGCAGTACACCAAATATACGGACATCGACATCAGGTTCGCCGGCTTCGACGGGTCGTCGGTGGAGTCGGAATTATATGAGTATGACGCGAACGGTTTCATGGTCCGCAAGGAGCTGAAGCCTTGATCGCGGTACCCCCCCCCGCGGATCGGCGTGCGGCGCGGCCCTTGCGGCGTGCCGCTTCTTTTATTTAAAGGATTAATTTATCTATATATAGACCATTTATTTTATCTTGATAGATACCAATATTACCAATCTATTAAGCATGTTAAATAATTATTGCATGTATGTAATTATACTGTTATAATATAGTCATATTGACGCACCGACGACGACGTGATGGGGGGGGTTGCGTAAGGCCATGGCGAACCATGGGGTCGGCGCTCAAAAACCAAGCGAAGGAGCCATTCCTATGAAAACAACAAAAATACTTTGGAAGCGGCTGCGTATTGGACGTGAGGCGGAAGGCGGGGGGATGCGGGCGTTTGAGCTGGAATACTACATTATCGAGGATAGGGACGACGGTAGGGACTATGGCGGGGACGACGGCAGGGATTACGGCTGGGATGACGGCGGCCCTAGGGCGGACCCCGGCCCCGCGACGGGGGCGTACGGGCCCGAAGCGCATGGCGGGGCCGGCTCCTATGGGGTGGAGATATTGAAGAGGAGCCCGGGCATCGAGTTGGGCACGGAGGTCGCCGCCTACCACGGAATAACGGACAGCCGCGAGGCGGCGGCGGGGATCGTCGCCTTGCTGGCGCGCTGCACCGTCACACCCACGACGCTGGGGTGCGTGCTGGAGGACATGCTCGTCTGAGGTGCCGGCGGCGGCGCCGGGCCGGCCCGTCGGCCCGGCGCCTTAAGCATGGGCGGCGCGCATGCCGATATATTAAAAGAAGGGCGGCCATGCTGGGCCAGGCACGTGTGCGGCATGGACGCCGAGGCCGTTGATCAGGATAGCGGCGGCCGCGGGTCGGATTTAGGGTGGCCCCCGGATCGGATTTTAGGATGGACCCCGGGGCGGGGTTAGGGCCGCGGTGCTCGCTCCCAGGCGAAGTATTAATTGATGGCCGCCGAAACGATGGCCGAGGGGAATGGGTGAGGCATGGGGCATAAGGCTCGCTGGGTACGGATTAGGGCGTTGGCGGCCGCGGTCTGCGCGGCGCTCGCCCTTTCGTGCGTGGGGGGCTCGGCCCCGTCCGCCGCCCCCTCCGGCAATGACGCCGCCGTCTACCGGGGGATCGCCCAGGCCGAGGGCATGCTCAGGAACATATCGTACACCGACGTGGGCGGCCTCTCCGAGTCGGTGAGGCAGGCCATATACCAGGCCGGCGCCCTTTCGATCATCGACAGGCAGAACCCGTCGGTGGCCTTTGAGCCCCAAAGGGCGATGACCAGGATGCAGGCGCTCTCCGTCTGCCTGGCGGCAGGCGGATACTCCGCGGAGGCGCAAATGGCCGGGGAGGCGCTGAACGCGGCGCGGCCCCCGGCGCAAAGGAAGGCAGAGGCGGTCGCCGTCTGGGAGGACGGATACGCCAAGATAGCCGGCGACCTGAGGATACTGACCAAGGAGGAGCTGGACGACGCTCTCCTCGCCGACCAGACGGCCGTGCGCGAGGGCGGGTTCCTTAGGGACGCGAGCGTCTCCAAGCAGGAGCTGGCCAGATACCTGGCCATATCGCTCGGATTGGCGCCGTACTACGGCAGGGACATGGTGATATCGAGCTTCTCCGACCTCAGGCGGATCAAGCCCGAGTACGCGCCGTACGTGGAGGCCGTGGTCAGGGAGAGGATCATGAGGGGCACGGCCGGCGGCGCGTTTGGGGCGGACAACGCCATCGCGTTCAGCCAGGCGGCCGTGGTGCTCAAGAACGCCGAGGCGCTTATCCTCTCGCGCAACGGCTGGAAGGCGCACACGGGGATAGTGGGCTCAGTCACCAACGCGCGCTCGGCGGTGGGGGGCGGCTACGTCAGCAGCCGCAGCGTGAGCGTGACGGACGGCTTCGGCGATTTGCACAGGCTCACCTCGCGGACGGTCACAGGCTCGGGCGGCGGCGCGTTGAGCGAGGAGACCGGCGAGGGCGAGCCCTATAGGGACAACGACTACGTCGTGTACAAGAACCAAAAGGCCGGGCTGAGCGAGACGCTGAGGGAGGGCGACCGCATATCCTTCATCGTGGGAGCCGCGGGCGAGGTGCTCTTCGTCAGCGTCATATCGAACGTGAACGACACGAGGTACCTGGCGGCCAAGCTGAACTTCGTGGACGCCCAGGCGGGTGAGATGGGCGTCTCGCCCTACTTCAGGCTGGACTTGCCCGACCTGTCGCTGGTGGGCGGGTCAGTGGACTTCGGGTCCACCTTCGCGGAGAACGTGCACCAAACCTACGCGTACGACCCCAAGGTTCAGGTCACCATAGACGGGGCGGGCGCCGGCGTACACGCCCTCAGGGCGGGGATGAACCTCATACTGACCATCTCCGGCAACAAGGTCGTCGCGGCGCGGACGTTCGAGGACGGCCTCAACAGGGAGTACGGCGTGGTGACGGGCATCGTCGAGGAGAATAACACCGCGCTGGGGTACATAACCCTATACAACGCGAACGGCGGCTCCGAGGACTGGGACAGGCCCTATAGGCTGCGCACGTACACCTACTCCCGCACCGACGGGTTCGAGGTCCTAAGAAATTATTATAGAGGGGACATGGGCGACGTCCTGGCCGGCGACACCGCGTTCATCAAGCTCGGCAAGGACGGCTCGATCCTGGGCGTCAGCGCCGTGGACAACTACGTGAGCCGGTACGGCGAGGTCAAGTCCGTAAGCCGGTCGGAGATCGTGATCGGCTTCGAGGGCGGGTTCCAGCAGATATTTCCGCTGACGCCCGACATCCTGGTCGTGTCGGAGAAGTGCGTGGTGGACGCAGGGGCCCTGCGCGACGGGGACAGGGTGAAGGTCCTCTTGCAGCGGACCGAGGCCTACGACGCCATACGGGAGATAACCATCGAAGGCTCGCGCCACCACGTCACGTCCGTATACAAAGGGACCGTGCTCTCAGGCGAGAAGGTCTCGGGCAGGATCGTCACGCAGAACCTCAGGCGGCTCGTGAAGGGGGACTGGACCCTCACGGACCAAAAGGGCGTCACCGACCTGAGGATGGCCGAAAGCTGCAGGATATACGCCGACGGCAGGCTGGTGAGCCTCGAGACGGTGAACAAATACTACGTCCGCCGGGAAGCCTACATGGCCGTCGAGAGGGACTACGGCGGCGAGGAGCGGATCGTCATGGTCAGCTTCAGGGGACGCCTCGAGACCGAGGACTACGTCTACGACGGTGAGGTGAGGAACCTCAGCGCGGGCGGCGGCGAGTTCGGCATGTCGAGGCTGGACCACAAGGTGGGGTTCGACGAGTCCAGCATCATCGTGAAGGACAACAGGCTGGTTCTGGGTTCGAGCATAAGGAACGGGGACGTGGCGTACGTCGTCGCGAACATGTCCCACGCCACGATGGGCTACATGGCCGGGGTCATAGAGATCGGCGGCCGAACGGGCGACGTGCCGTTCCAGATCTATAGGGGCAGGGTTTCGGCCATAAACGTGGCCAGGAGCGTAACGCTGGCCTCATTCTCCCAGTATGTGGAACCTAGGTGGGAGTTCGCGAACACACCCAAGACGTTCACGATCACGGACAGGACGAGGGTGGTCACCGATGAGGGCGTGGTCAGCGTCAGGGACTTCAGGGGGTTCGGGCCCGACAGCTACCTGAACTCGACCGTGTACGTCATATCCAATGACGTGGAGGCGCTGCTCATCTCCACGGCCCCGTACGGCGCGTTCAACCTGCGCGGGGTCCTGGCGGCGCCTGAGGGCGGCGCGGCCGCCGCCGGTCAGGGCGACGGCGCCTCATTCCTGCTCCGGGAGGCCACCAGGTACCTGCCCGTGGACAGGGTATGGGTGGCCGTCAGGGACGTCGAGGTGACTGTGGGCCTAGGCTGCGTGATCATCAGGAACGGGGCGGTCGCGACGCCGGACGAGCTGGAGCCGGGTGACAGGATCCTGGCGCTGAGGGGCGACGAGACGGATGAGAGCGCCCTATACGTGGTCATCGTGGAAGGCTGACGGGGCGGCGGCGAATCTTGCTAGGCGGAGGGTATATGGTGTTCGAGCGGAACGCGCCGGCCGACGGCGTCAGGCGCATGGCGCTTAAGTTCAGGGCCCTGAGGGCCGCGGCGTGCCTGGCGGTGGCTTTGGCCGTGGCCTCCTCGGCCCTGGTCACGGCGCGCGCCATGGACGGTGACCAGGGCTACTGGGGCGGAGTCTCGTCCGGCGAGGTTGACGGCAGGACGCAGATGGAATACAGGGAGGTCTGCTTCCTATCCGGGACGCCGATCGAGCTGTCCGGAACGCTGACGCTCAGGAAGACCGAGCGCGGCGGCAACGTGACGGCGGTCTACCAATACTCGCTCAGGGACGACTCGAACACGGCCATGATAAACAGGACGCTCACCTTCGTGACCACCAGGGAGGTCAAGCCCAACGGGCAGAAGATCGACTCGACCGTGCTCGACAGGTTCACGGAGCAGGTCGTGCTGCCGACCGGGTCGTACGCGCTGCGCAGCTATGACTACACGAGGACCTGCATATACGACCCGAAGGCGGCCATAGAGTACTACTCGGGCAACATATGGAGCAAGAAGACCTACGCGCAGGCGGGGAACCAAGGCAGGAGCCCAGAGACGATAACCGTCGAGGAGGTCGGGGAGTACTACGGGTACAACGGCTATTGGGGCAGCGCGCAGACGCTGCTGCTTGACGGGGTGGTGCGCACGGTGAAGGAAGGCGACTCGTGGGGCGGGACATTCGAGGTCCGCGTCTCGTCGGGTATGACCAGGGAGATGATGCTCTCGGAGAACAGGCCCGACGCCATCAGCTTCAGGGACGGGTACCTGGAGCGGCAGAGGAACGAGGGCGTGATGGAGTATAGGTGCGCCTTCCCGGAGATGGACCGCAGGGGCGTCTCGACGGACGTCATGGTCGACAGGTCGGGGAGCCTCAGGCTGGAGACCTTCCCGTCCCAGGTTAGGCTGCCGGTGCCGGACCTATGGCACCTGCGGGGGCACTTCCAGTATGAGGCGATCAGGGAGCTGTACAGCCTGGAGATCCTGCCCGGCGAGGACAGGTCCTTCAAGCCCGAGCAGTTCATGACGAGGGCGGAGTTCGCGTCCGCGCTCGACAAGCTCATCAGGCCCGCGCCCGTCCTGAACGTCTCCGTCCGTACGTCCGCCAGGTCGACGGCCAGGAACGCGGCCCCGGTGGCCTCATTCGCCGACGTCCCGGTGGGGGGCGCGCACTTCGAGGCCATCGAGAGCGTCCTGAGGAAGAGGCTCATGAACGGTATCGGCGGCAACAACTTCTCGCCCAACGGGCCCATCACCTACGGCGACGCCGTCACGGTCCTCGTGCGCGCGCTGGGGCTGGAGGGCCTCGCCCCGAACCCCAACAGCTCGCTGACCATAGCCGACGCGAAGGGCACGCCGGCCTACCAGAGGAACGCCCTATACGTCGCCGAGAGGATAGGGCTGATACGCCCGGACGCGAGGGGGAACTACAATCCGGGCCAAAGGCTCACGAACGCGATGGCCTCCAGGCTGTTCTGCGACTACCTCGACTACATGCGCTCGACCATCAGGAAGGACTACAGGGACCACATGCTGGGATTCTGAGGCCGCGCCCGGGGCGCGCCGAAGGCCCGCGCAGGGCGGGCCTCGTTGACACCCCGGACCGCGTCTAGTACCATTTGCGTAGGCCGGCGCCGGCCGGGCCGCATGGGTTGAGAGGCTGGGGATGGCTAGTAGACGTACCGTTACGATAAGCGCCATGGCCGCCTTGCTGGCGGCTTTCATGATATGCGGGTGCTCGGGGGGCGACGCCCCGTCGGGCGACGGGCTGTGGCTGAGGGTAGGTTCGGACGGCGCGGAAGGCTTCGTGGCGGGCGAGGATGAGCTGTCGGACGCCGAGCGTTCCTCGATCCTGACCGGCTGCGCGGGACTGGTGGCCGAAAGGCGCTACGAGGAGGCCTTGGGACCGCTGGAGCGGATGGTCGCCTCGAGGCCCATGGGCCTGGCGGACTCCATGGACCGCGACGCGAGGCTGCTGTTGATGCTGGCGCTGTTCCACCTGGGACGCCACGACGAGTGCGTCGAGTCCATACACGCCTCCATACGGATCTACGAGGCGGAGCCCGACTTCTACCTGTACTGGTCGTACGTCCACATGATACGCGGTGAGAACCTCAAGGCCTACAGGGCGCTGCACATGGGCTATGAGATGTCGGGCGACCCGGACTTGATGCATCTGATGGACGGTTTCATGGAGTACGTGGAGGAGCTGGCCCCGGACGAGTCGGGGGCGTACGGCTGACGGACGGGACCGGGGAACGGCGAAATAAGGCGGGAGAAGGCGGGGGACATGATAGAGATAGAGCACCTGTCAAAGCACTACGGCAAGATCAAGGCCGTCGACGACATCAGCCTCAAGATAGGCAAGGGCGAGATAGTGGGGTTCCTGGGGCCCAACGGGGCGGGGAAGACCACGACCATGAACATACTCACCGGGTACCTTTCATCGACCGAGGGGAGGGTGAGGGTCTGCGGCTACGACGTCATGGACAGGCCCCTGGAGGTCAAGCGCAGGATAGGCTACCTGCCCGAGACGCCGCCGATCTACAGGGACATGACGGTGGAGGACTACCTGCGGTTCGTGTCCGAGCTCAAGAAGGTCCCCAGGAACAAGGCCAGGGCGCAGATAGGCGACATAATGGAGCTGGTCAGGATCACGGACCACCGTAAGAGGCTGATCAACAACCTCTCCAAGGGGTACCGCCAAAGGGTCGGGCTGGCGCAGTCGCTCGTGGGCAACCCGGAGGTGCTGGTCCTCGACGAGCCGACCGTGGGCATGGACCCGATCCAGATAATCGAGATAAGGAAGCTGATCAGGGAGCTGGGCAAGGACCGCACCATCATCCTCAGCACGCACATACTCCCTGAGGTCAGCGCGGTATGCGAGAGGATAATCATCATACACAAAGGGCGCATCGCGGCCGAGGACAAGCCCGCCAACCTTTCGGGCGGCTACCGCGGCGCCGGCAGGTTCGTGGCCAGGATAGAGGGGCCGGCGGAGTCCGTCCTGCGCACGGTCAAGTCGGTGGGCGGCGTCAAGTCGGCGGAGCCCACGCCGGCCGGAGCCGTCGGCGCCGGCGGGGACGGGGATGCGCGCGACTACGCGCTGGAGACCGAGAAGGACCCCGACGTCAGGCGCAGGATGTTCTACGCGCTGGCGAAGGAAGGCCACCCCATACTGGAGCTGCGGGTCGTCGACCTGTCGCTGGAGGAGATATTCCTGCAGCTGACCACGAAGGAGACGCTCGGGAAGGAGGCCGTCTGATGCGGACCATATACAAGAGGGAGATGAAGGCGTACTTCTACACGCCCCTCGCCTACGTGGTGATGGCCGTCTTCATATACTTCGCCACCATGAACTTCAGGACGAACCTGTACGCGCAGCACGGCGAGTTCCGCTTCATGTTCGCCGAGATAGCCACCTTGCTGCTCATCATCCTGCCCATCCTGACCATGAGGGTCATGTCGGAGGAGCGCAAGAACAACACGGAGGTCCTGCTCATCACGTCGCCCATCAGGCTCTGGCAGATGGTGCTGGGCAAGTATCTGGCGGTCCTGACGATATTCGCCATGATGATGGCCTGCACGATCCCGCACCAGGTCGTCGCGATCGTCTTCGGCTCGCCCTTGACGATGGCCACGGTGGGCATGTACGTGGGCATCCTCTTCATGGGGGCCCTGGTGCTGGCCATAGGGCTGTTCATATCCTCGCTCACGGACAACCAGGTCATAGCGGCGGTCGTGTCCATCATAACCATGGTCGTCCTATGGTCGTTCGGCACGGCGGCGCAGCTCATCGGCGGGTTCGTCTCGAAGGTGCTCCAATGGCTCTCCATAGTCTCCAGATACGACAACTTCACCAAGGGCATCTTCTCCATAACCCACATAGTCTACTACCTCACGTTCATAGCCTTCTTCGTCTTCCTGGCCGTGCAGGTCGTGGAGAAGAGGCGCTGGAGCTGACGGGCGGAAGGCCCGGAAAACTGCGAAGGGCGGTACTGACAAAACATGCGGATCCCCATAAAGCCGAAGGTCAACCTGAAGAAGATGCGGTACGGCACCATGTCGGTCATCATGATCACGGCGGTGCTCTTCTCCATCGTATTCCTCAACATGATCTTCGACAGCCTCGAGCTGAAGCTCGACCTGACGGGCAACAAGCTCTACTCACTCACCGACGTGTCCAAGGAGATCCTGCGGGGCACCGCCGACAGGCAGATCACCGTGTACGGCATGTTCGACGACGGGAGGAACCTCTCCGACGCGTACAGGGAGTTCGTGGAGATATTGAAGGAGTACAACAAGTTCCCGAACATTAGCGTCAGGTACATAGACCCGGACAGGAACCCGGGGATAATAAAGGAGCTCGACCCTCAGGGCATAAAGGGCATCAAGCGCAACGACTTCGTCGTGCAGTGCGGGTCCCACGTGAAGAAGCTGATAGTCAGCGACCTCCTCCAGTACTCCGAGATAGACAACGCGACCATGTCCAGGCAGGTGCAGGGCAACAAGGCAGAGCAGGTCTTCACGTCCGCCATCAGGACCGTCCACACGGGCGACCAGCCCGTCGTCTACTTCACCGAGGGCCACGCCGAGGGGAACCTCTCATATGAGTACTCGAACTTCCGCGAGCAGCTCGAGATAAACAACTTCGACACCAGGAGCCTGAACCTGATGTCCGTCCCCGCGGTCCCCGACGACGCGGTGGCCCTCATCATGCTGGCGCCCAAGTCGGACCTCGTACAGGACGAGAAGCTGAAGATCGACGACTTCCTGCTGACGGGCGGCAAGCTGCTCATATTCATCGACTAC
>WRCU01000017.1 GCA_009783805.1 Oscillospiraceae bacterium | reverse complement strand
GGACCCCATTAAGAGCGTCTCAGGCCTGATCTACGACTCCGAGGAGCATTACACCAATTGCAAGCTGTGCAGGAAGGATAGGTGCCCGAACAGGAGGGACGGCTACGACGAGGCGCTGGCGACGGAGAGGTACATGTCTACGATGTGACGCGGCAATAAAAAGGAATTTTTAGAAATATATAGTAATACTTAGATATAGGCGACCGACGCCGCGAAAGGCCCGGCAGGGGGGCGGCCGGCAGCCATACCAGGATGATGGGGGGACTGCGCGATGGAAGGCAAGTCGGGTGAGATAAAGTTCGAGGTGGTCAGGCATCTGGGCGTGCTGAGCACGGGCACCAAGGGCTGGCGGAAGGAGGTGAACTTCGTCCGTTGGAACGGCAGGGACCCGAAGCTCGACATACGTGACTGGTCAGAGGGCAGGGAGACCATGAGCAAAGGGATAACCTTTAGCAAGGAGGAGTTCGAGGCCTTAAAAAGCATCATCCTGGACGTCGGCGACATAGCGGGCACGTTCGGGCCCGATAAGGGCGCATAAGGCGCGTAAGGCGCGTCCGTACGCACGGCGCGCCGGGCGCGCCTGGGGATCTTGGGCGAGCCGGATATGCCGGGCATGCGCGCATGCGGCGGGTCTCATGGGCACATCGATGAAAAAGGCAAACATATGTTTGCCTTTTATGGCGTCCTGGCATATAATGCATGCCATGGCGGGCATACTAAGGTCAGGGGCCATGGGCCCTGCCGACGAGGACTACCTATATAGGATGCACATAGACGCCTCCTTCGACGTGGCGGACGCGGACTCCCTGGCGACGAGCGGCCTATACGGCGGCAGATCCGAAGGCCCCGCGGGCGGCCTCGCCGGCGCGCATGGCCCCGACCCTGATGAGGACCACGGCAGGCTGATGATGATGACCGACGAGGAGCGCGAGTCTTACGTGCTGGAGAGGATCAGGCTCATAAAGGCGGCCAAGAACCCCCCGAAGGTGCCCAAGATGTACGTGGCCAACCATTGCGTCTTCGATTGCTCGTACTGCGGCCACCGATGCAGCAACGGGCATAAGTCCGGGTACGTGGGCGACCCCAAGGTGATGGCGGAGATGGCGGTTCGGGAGGCGCACAAAAATAGGTACGGCATATTCATCAGCTCGGCGATCCACAGGTGCCCGGACTACACGGAGGAGCTCATCGCGGAGACCGTGAGGAGGATGAGGGTCGACCATGGGTATAAAGGCTACATACACGCCAAGGTGATGCCGGGGACCGACCCCATGCTCATAGAGAGGGTCGGCTGGTACGCCGACCGGCTCAGCATCAACATCGAGCTGCCTAGCAGCGAAGGGTATAAGACGATAGCGAAGCAGAAGAACAGGGACAACATACTGGGCCCGATGGGGGAGATAAGCAGGCGGATCAAGGGCCATGCGGGCGACCGCTCGGACCGCGGCAGGAGGTTCGCGAAGTCGGGGCAGACCACCCAGATGATATTGGGCATCATGGGTGAGCCGGCCCGGGTACCGCTCCTACTGGCCGAGGCCCTATACAGGAAGTACGGCCTTAGGCGCGTCTACTACACGAACTTCTGCACTCCGCGCATCGCCGACCCGAGCCTGCCCGGCAAGCCGACGCCGCGCTGGGCGAACAGGAGGATGTACCAGGCGGACCGCCTGCTGGAGCTGTACAAGTTCAGGGCCGACGACATCCTGCCGGAATGCGCCCCCGACCTCGAGCGCGACGTGGACCCCAAGGCGGCGTGGGCACTGCGCAACCTCGACAGGTACCCCATAGAGGTGAACAAGGCGGACTATGAGGAGCTGATCACCATCCCGGGCATAGGCATAACCTCGGCGAACAAGATCGTCGAGGCCAGGAGGTACGCTCCGGTGACCCATGAGATGATGAGGAAGATGAGGATCTCGTTGAAGCGCGCGAAGTACTTCATCACTTGCAAAGGGAAGTACATCGGCGGCGGCGTGAGGTGGGACCGCTCCCCGGGCGGGGAGGGCGGGGCGCCGACGCTCCGCGACATGGTCCGCGACGTGCCCGACCGCGTCTCCGAGGACCTGAACGACGACTACGCCTCAGGCTTCGCATGCTGCGACTGAGCGGCGCCCTCCCCGCCCGCATTTGACAGCCTTATGCCCGCGATGTTAGAATGGCGGCTCGGATCGCATAATAAGTAAGGCAGGTGAGTCAGATAAAAAGCTCCATACATCCGAAGTACAACGCCGTGACGGTAAAGTGCGCCTGCGGCGAGACATTCACGTCGGGCTCCACGAAGGGCAGCCTGAACGTCGACATATGCTCGAAGTGCCATCCGTTCTTCACCGGCAAGCAGAAGCTGGTCGACACCGGCGGACGCGTCGACAGGTTCAATAGGCGGATCGCGAAGAGGGACCAGCAGACGACCGCGTGAGGCGGGCTCCGAGGCCCATATATGGAAGACGCCGGATCACCTCCGGCTTTTTTCGCGCGATTAACGCAGCGGTCAGGGAAGGCGGCATGATGGCGGGCGGGGGGGAACCGAGGAAGGAAAGCATCGGGGGGAGCGCGCTGATCGAGGGGCTGATGATGATCGGCCCCGAATACTCCGCCATGGCCATACGCAAGCCGAACGGCGAGGTCCACATTTCGCGCGAGAAGCTCCCGCCTAAGTCGGTCCTGACGAAGGTGCCCATCGTCAGGGGGGTCATCGGGTTCGCCAAGCAGATCGCGATGTCGACGAAGAGCCTGATGGAGTCGGCCTCGTTCATGGAGGAAGGGCCCGCCGAGGCTGAGGCCGAAGGGAAGATCCCAGCCGAGGGGGCGGACCCGGTTGAGGCCGCGGGGGAAGGCACCGCCGAAGGGGCGGGCCCAGCCGCGCCCGAAACGCCCGCGACGCCCGACAGGCCGGCGAAGCCCGCCAGGCAGGCGGGCGGCGACGCGGTCATATACGTATCGGTCGCCATATCGGTGATACTGGTCATAGGATTGTTCTTCATACTGCCGAACTTCCTGGCGGGGCTCATCGGCTTCGACAAAGGCACCAGGTCGGGGGCCATACTATACAACCTGACCGAGAGCGCGATCAAGGTCGCCATGTTCCTGGCATACCTATGGCTGGCCTCCCTGCTTAAGGATATAAAAAGGGTCTGGCAGTACCACGGCGCGGAGCATAAGGCCATAAACTGCCACGAAGGCGGCGAGGAGCTGACGACCGAAAACGTCCGCCGCCACAGCGTGAGGCACCGCCGGTGCGGCACGTCATTCATGTTCCTGGTGATATTCGTGAGCGTCCTGTTCTTCTCCTTGCTGCCCCTCAGAGGGACGCTTTTCAACATCGTGATAAGGGTGCTGCTCGCGCCGCTGGTGGCCGGGGTCTCATATGAGGCCCTTCGCTTCGCGGGGAGGAGCGACGGCGTCTTCTCCAGGGTGATCAGCATGCCAGGCCTGGCCTTCCAAAGGCTCACGACGAAGGAGCCCGACGACCTGCAGATCGAGGTCGGCATCGCCGCCTTCAACGCCGCCAGGTCAGACTACGCGGGTGATGTCGGCGCGGCCGGCGCAGACGGCTCGGCCGATACGGCCGATGCGGCCGACGCATCCGGCGCGGCCGACGTAGTCGAGGCGGCCGACGGTACGGCAAGCGCATGCCCGTAAAGGGCGAAACCGTGAGGTCGCTGCGGGCGGAAGGCTCGGCCTTCCTGGCGGCCCATGGGTCGGAAGGGGCGCCGCGCGAGGCCGACGCCCTGCTTTGCCACGCGCTTCGCATGGGGCCCGCCGGGCTGCGCGCCCGCCTGGGGGAGCCGGTGGGCCCCCCGGATTCGGACGCATACCGTGGGGCGCTGAGGCTGAGGGCCGAGGGCAGGCCGCTGCAGTACATCGTGGGCAGCGTCGGCTTCATGGGTCATGAAATCCGCGTCGACGGGCGCGTCCTTATACCGAGGCCGGAGACGGAGGGGTTGGCCGAGCTGGCCGTCGAGGCGTGCGAGGCCGCCGTCAGGGCCCATGGCCGATGCGACGCTATGGACATGTGCACGGGGTCCGGATGCCTGGCCATAGCGCTGGCCAAGGCCGTCCCCGGCTGCCTGGTGACGGCCGCCGACCTCGACGGGGGGGCGCTGGAGGTCGCCGGGATGAACGTGGCGGCGAACCTGGCCGTAGACAGGGTCTCTTTGGCGTCTTGTGATATATTCAATTACGATCCCGCGGAAAGGTACGACGTCTTCGTATGCAACCCGCCGTACGTGGCCAGCCGGGACATACCGTCCTTGGAAGCCTCCGTCCGTGGGTACGAGCCGCTGTCCGCCTTGGACGGCGGTGAGGATGGGCTCGGCTTCTATCGGGCGATACGCGCGTTCATCGGGAAGGCGCTCAAGCCTCGGGGCGTATTCCTACTGGAGATGGGAATGGGCCAGCACCGGGCAGTCGAGGCGATCTTTTCGGGCTTTCGCGCGGAGACCCTGAGGGACCTCAGGGGGGTGCGCAGGTACTTGGTGGGGGCGAATGCAGAACACGATTAATAAGTATTACGGCCATTCGGTGAAGCTGATAGCGGCGGTCGTCATAGCGGCCGCGGCCAGCGCGATCTTCCTGTTCGTCCTGCCGGTCTTGGCCCCATTCTTCACGGGCGCCGTGATAGCGCTCATAAACGAGCCCATGACCTCCGCGCTGGAGAAGGCGAGGATGCCCAGGAAGGCCGCCTCATTGATCTCGCTCATCTTCACCTCATGCGTCGTCATAGCCATCGTGGCCTTCATCGGGATGAAGCTCTACGCCGAGCTCATGAACCTGCAGTCCGGCATAGCGGGCATGATAGGCGGGTTCTCCGATGACCTGGGAGGGAGGCTGGACGACTTCGCCGTCTTCTACCAGTCGCTGCCGGAGCGGATCACCCTGACGATCGAGCAGTCCGTGCTGAGCATAGCGCCGGCCATCCAAGGCATACTGTCGACCGCCATCATGTACGTGATGAACACGCTGTTCTCGCTCCCGAAGATAATCTTCTTCATCGTCGTTACGTTCCTGTCGGCCTTCGTCATCAGCATGGACAAGAAAAGGTACATAAGCTTCATGTCGGACCAGCTCCCCGAATGGTGGACCAGCAGGCTAAGGCTGTTCAAGTCGGAGTCGCTCAGGAACCTGGGCCGGTACCTCATGGCGGTGCTGATACTCATGACGGTGACTTTCTGCGTGGGCGCGGTGGGGTTCCTCATAATCAAGCCCGAATACACGCTCGTGATGGCGGCCGTCCTCGCCCTGTGTGAGGGCATACCCGTGATAGGCACCGGCTTCGTCCTGATCCCATGGGCGCTCATATCGCTCGCCGGCGGTGACCTGGGGTTCGCCGTGAAGCTCCTGGCGCTGTACCTCGTCGGGCTGGTCATCCGCCAGACCATCGAGCCCAAGGTGGTCGGGGAGAAGCTGGGCATCCCACCCCTCGCGAACGTCATAGGCATGTACGTCGGCATACGGCTCATGGGGCTGTTCGGGCTCATCTTCGGCCCCCTGCTGATCATCGTGGTAAAGGCGCTTTACACTTCGGGGATACTGGACTACTGGTTCGGAAGGTGGCGCGGCGGCGTTTGAGTGGGTCCCGGTCGTATGGGATAATGGGGGTGCCCGCCTTGGGCGTGAAGAGGGCCTACCAGGTAGGCGACGTGGTGGAGATGAGGAAGCCCCACCCTTGTGGGGGGGCGGCATGGGAGGTCCTGAGGGTAGGGATCGACTTCAGGATAAGGTGCCTGCGCTGCGGCCGACTCGCCATGCTGGAAAGGCGTGACTTCGAACGCAAGGTTAAGGCCGCTCATACGGCCGATGCGGGCGTGGAAGGCGGCTGATGGGGGTCAATGGGCGTGCGGGATGACGGTCGGGGCTATGGAGGCGGGTACCCGGGGATGGGGCCGGGTCAAAACCCATACGGGTACTACGCGGGAGGGTATGAGGAGTACGTGAAGGCGCGCAAGGTGGGGGCGAAGGCCGTCGCCGCGTTCGTCCTCGCGGCGTTGGGCGCCTTCGTCTGCGTGCTCCCGTTCGCCTCGATCCCCGTTTCGCTCGCCTCGATCGCGCTGGGCTACGCGGCCCGGCGCGCAAAGCCGTCGGCGCTGTCCAAGGCGGCGATCTGCCTGGGGTACTCATCGGTCATAATGGGCCTGATGACGGTTTATTTGATGGTCGACACGATACTGACTTAATATGGGGGATTCGCCATGAAGGCCGCGCGCTATTTCGGCAAAGGTGACCTAAGGGTGGTCGAGGCGCCGAAGCCCGAACCCGGCACGGGGGAAGTCCGCATCAGGGTCAGGGCATGCGGCGTCTGCGGCACGGACCGCCACATATATCTAGGGGAGAAGGGCGCCGCCGAGTGCCTGCCGCCCAAGACGCTCGGGCATGAGTTCGCCGGCACCGTGGACGCCTTGGGAGTCGGGGTGACCGGTCTTGCGGTAGGGGACAGTGTATGCGTGGACCCTAACCGGAGCTGCGGGGGGTGCGCCTACTGCCGAAACGGCCTCCCGCACTTCTGCGAGCGCATGTCATGCTACGGCACGACCCTCGACGGCGGGTTCGCCGAATACGCCGTGGTCGACGCGCGCCAGGCCCTAGCCTTCGGCGGGGGCCTGCCCTTTGAGGAGGCCGCGATGGCGGAGGCGCTCGCCTGCTGCCTGCACGGCCTGGACCTGGCGGGGATCAAGGCTGGTCAGGACGTGCTCGTGGTCGGGGCGGGCACGATCGGGTCGATCATGGTCCAGCTGGCGTCCCTCTCGGGGGCGGCCAGGGTCGTGGCGGTCGACCCGGTGCGGGAGAAGAGGGGCTTGGCCGTCGAGCTCGGCGCGACGGCCGCGGTCGACCCGGTTGAGGAACGCATAGGCGACGCGCTGGGCAGGCTGGGCATACGGAACGTCGACGTGGCGATGGAGTGCGTCGGCTCGATCGGGACGATGAAGGACGCCATAGACAACACGGGGCGCGGCGGGACGGCGCTGCTGTTCGGGCTTACGGGCCCCGACGCGGTGCTACCGATAAAGCCCTTTGAGCTTTTCCAAAGGGAGGTCACGGTTAGGACCTCGTTCATCAACCCCAACACGCAGGCGCGGGCCCTATCGCTGCTCGAGAGCGGCAAGGTCCGGGTAGGCCCGATCATAACCGAGAGGGTCGCGCTCAGCGACATAGCGTCGGCCTTTGACGGCGGCGGACGCCTTAGGTCGGGGAAGACCGTGGTGATCCCGTGAGCGCGCCCGCATAAAAGGATCGGCGGCGGCATGGGAGGCCTATGCATCCATACGTCATCTTGACGGCCATCGCGGCGCTGGCCGTCTCATCGGCCATATCGCTCGCCTTCAGGAAGGAAGGGAAGGCCGCGCTGACGATGGCCTGCGCGTCATCCTTCATGGCCTCGGCCGTCTGCCTGGCGGCTTTCTGGCATAAGCTGGCCATATACCCGAACGTCACGTATGGGCTGACGGCCGCGCATTCGGGGATTCCCGGGCTGCTTAGGCTGGAGATCGACGACGTCTCCTCCTACCTGGGCATACTCGCGTCCTTCATGGCCTGCGTATCGGCCCCCTTCGTCTGGATGGCGGCCTCTACGAGAGTCGGACGGCTGGGCTCGGGCAGGTTCGGACTCTCATACGCGGCCTTCAACGCCTCCATGATACTGGCGGCATGCTCCGCCTCAGCGGGCTTGACGCTCATCCTGCTGACCTTGGCCGGGGTCTCCTCGTACATGGCGGCGTTTGAGTATAGGAAGGCGGGGAGGGAGGCCGAGGCCCCCGCCAAGGCAAAGGACCGCTCAGCGGCGTTCGACGTGACGCTCAAGGCCGCGGCCGGCCTATGCCTGCTCGCCTCCTTCGCGTTCTTGGGGAGTGGACCCCTCCAAAATTGGCGGTGGGGCGCGGAGACCGGGCAGGGGCCGGGGTCGCCGGCGATGGCCGCGGCGCTCTGGCTGGCCGCGCTCGCCCTGACGGCGGCCGGCACGGTTTCGGCGCTCAGGAAGCCCGGGACCCCGGAAATCAGGTTCGTGTTCGACGTGACGCTGATGGCCTCGCTCATGGCCGCCTTCATGAGGTTCTACGCGGACGGAGGGCAGCCCGCATACGTCGCCGCGCCGCTCATCGCGGCGGGCGCGATCATCGCCGCCTATTCGTCGGTGGCGGACTCGGGCGGCGGGGGGATCTACTCCATGTTCCTCCGGCCTTTCATGCACGGGACCGCGATGATGGCCATCGCGGCCGGGCTGGCCTGCGCCGAGCTTACGCCCGCCTCCTATGCGACGGCGCTGATGGCGCTCACCTGCTTCTGCGTCGGCCTGGCGGGCCAGGCCGTCAACCTGGGGTCGCTGAGCGTCGCCTACGGGCGCAGGGACCCGGCGTCCTTGGGCGGCATTTATCGTAGGTCACCCGGGTTCGCGGCGCTCTCGACGGCCATGAACGCGGGCGCGACGCCCGTCCCCATTCTATGCGGGTTCATCGGCAGGTGGTTCGTCGCGCTGACGCTGCTGACCTCGATCAGGTCCTTCCCCGGCTCGGAGCTGGCGGTGCCCTTGGCGGCCGCCGCGCTATGCCTTTCGGAGGCGCGCCTCGTCATGGGGGTGGTGAGGACGACGGCCAAGGCGTACATGGGGGTGCCGTGCGATGCCGTCACGGGATCCGACCGGGTGCCTCTGGCCGTATACGCCTCGCTGTGCGCCGTCACGGCCGCCTCGTTCGCCGTGGCCATATACCCGCAGATGCTGCTGGGCTTCATGCCGCTCCCGGACGGCATGCATGGGATGGCCCTGCCCGAAGCGTACATGTCCTTCACGGTGGCCGCGGCCGGCCTGCTCTGCCTGGCCGTGGCGGCCAACCTGATATACGTCGCGGTCGGGTCGGCGCGTAGGAAGGGCGGCTCGGACGGCGATGGCCCAGGGGAGGGCCATGGGTCGGAGTCCGGTCCACGCACGGCCCCCGCCTTGGGAGCCGCCAAGTCCCTCGCCGCCGGCGCGCGCGGGGTCGCGCTAGGGATGAGGGCCATGGTGAGAGGCCTGAGGCGCCACTCATATAGAGCCGTCAGGCGGATGGCCGTCTATGCGGGGGCATTGGCCAGGAAGAAGCGGAAGGCGGCGTTCCTGTCCGCGCTGTTCCTGGCGGCCATGGCGATGGCCGCCTACCTCGCGGTAAGCTTAATGTAATAAGGGGTGGAACCTTGCTTTACCCGTTCATGCTCCTCCTCCCTATCGCGGCCGTCACCGCGGTATGGGGCAGCAAGAGGAAGGCTTCGGCCCTCGCTATAGGCGTCATCGGGGCGCTGGGATGCTTCCTTGCCTCCTTGGCCTTGGCCGCGCAGGCCTTTGAGTACGGGGAGGTCATGCACGGGGGCTTCGGCGGGCTTTTCGGAGTCGACTCCCTCGGGGCGGTCTTCCTGGCCTTCGCCGCCTTCGCGCACCTCTGCGTGGCGCTGAGCCTGGCGGCCTACTTCGCCAATACGCCGGGGGCCATGGATGATGGGACGGTCGCGGTGAGGAGGGCCTTGGTGGCCGTGACGGCCTCGTTCGCAGCCACCTCCGCCATGCTGCTGTCCAGGAACCTGGCGGTCATCTGGCTATGCTCGGCCATCTCCCTCGCGGTTTGGCGCCGAACGGAGGGTAGCCGCGGCAGGCAGGCCGCGAAAGGGTACCGTAGGCTGTACGACGCCGTCGCGACCCTCCTTCCCCTGGCGGGGATCATACTCATGGCGGCCGCGTTCGCGGGGGCCGGCTTGGCTGACGGTCCTGAGCCCACTATATGGGCCGCCTCGCGCAGCCTGGACATAGGCGCCATGATGGGCTTTGCCGGGGAGGCATCGCCCCAGCCGGCGAAGGTCGCCTACGTATTGATGCTGCTGGGGTTCGGGATGAGGGGCGGGCTGCTGCCGGGCCTCATATACGGTGGGGAGGGGTTCGGGGGCCGCGGGGGGGACGGGAGGCCGGATGGGTCCGTGACGGCGTCCTTCTTGGGTATCAACCGGTTCGCCCACCTATACGTCATGGCCAGGCTTACGTCCGTCATGGCCGGGACGGAAGGCGGGGCGGGGTTCGTCGGGCCGCTGGTGCTGACCTCCGGGCTCGCGACCGCGTTGGCGCACATAACGCTCCTCCTTTCGGAGAGGGGGGCCATGGACGCGGGCCACAGGGTCTGCGCGGCGTACGGCGGGATCATGTTCGCCTCCGTCGCGTTGACCGGTGGGGGTATGGGTTTCGGATCGTTCGTCTCGCTCATGGTCGGCATGGCCATGCAATCCTCCATATGCCTGGCCTCGGACGGCCGGCGCGGCCCGGGCGCGGTCAGGAACGCCGCGATCATATTCGTCCCGTTCGCGCTGGCGCCCACGGCCGCGTACGTATTCGCGGACGTCGGCGGCGCGGCCGGGTTGCCTGCGGTGGCCCTGCCATGCCTGCTGCTGGCCGCCGCATTGGCGTATAGGGCCGACTCATTGGGCGCCAGGCCTCGCGGCCCGGAAGCCGCACGGCGAGGGCGCGGCGTCGGCCCGGACGGGGCGGGCGGCTTGGGCCATGGGGCGGAGGCGAAGCCGCCGCCGGGTCCGGACGGCGCCTCGCACCGCCTAGGCCCGGATGATACCTCGCCCCGCCTGGGCCCGGAGCATATAGCCGTGGCCATGGCGTCCGCGGTGGCGTTGACGGTGGCGTACATGCCGGAGCCGATCGCCGGGCTGATCAAAGCCGGCCTGAGCCTGGTTTCCGGATCCGGGCCATAGGAAGGCTGGAAGCCTGAGGCTTGGGTTTGGGCCCGAAGGCGGCGAGGCGTACCGCATGGCGTATACTTAGCTAGAGGGCATGAACGACGGGAGGGCATATTGCTGACCATATCGACCGGCAGCGTGACCGGATACCCGGGGCACGCGCATTGGGACTATATTAGCCGGGCCGCATCGTCCTTAAAGGGCAGGGCGGTGGAGCTCATGGTATACCCCACTTGGTACGGCCACTTCGGGGAGGTGGCCGAGGAGGTGGCTAGGATGGGCTTGAAAGTCTGGGGGGTCCACGCGGACAAGACGCTGGCGTCGGGGTTCGCCGAGACCGGTACCGGGGATTGGGACGAAGCCATCTCAAGGTTCACCGAATGCGCGGACCTGGCCGGCGGGCTGGGGGCCTCGAAGGTGGTCGTCCACCTATGGGGGAACCCGAGGTCCGATGAGTGCCTGGAAAGGAACGTGGTGTCCTACGACGCACTCAAGTCCATTGCCGGCGAAAGGGGCCTGGAGCTATGCGTGGAGACCATACCGTGCAAGGTCGGGACCCCGATGGACGCCTTAAAGAGGATCGCAAGGGATAGGGAAGGGCTCCTCGCGACCCTTGACTTGCGCCACCTCGCTTTGCATAATCAAGTCTACTCCGCCGTCGAGGACGCGGCCTATGACGGCCTTTGGGCCAGCGGGGCCGTACGCCAGATCCACTTCAACGACGTCCGGGCCATGGGCGGGTACGAAGGCTGGAGGGACATGAGGCCCTTGGGAAAGGGCAGCATCGACTTTGGGCGCCTGATGGACGGCCTAAGGAAGAGGCGCTTCGCGGGCGAGATGACAATGGAATCGTATTTTTTGGACGGTGAGGGGGCCTTCCTGGCTGAGGGCTTCGGGGAATGCGTGGATTGGCTCGAAAGGTTCCATGACGGGGTACTTGGGGGTGCGTGGGTTGCCGATTAAGGTGAGCGGGCTGGGCAAGACGTACGGCGTCAGGAAAGTGGTGGACGACCTCAGCTTTGAGGTGAGCCGAGGGAGGGCGTTCGGCATCCTGGGGAGGAACGGCGCGGGCAAGACCACCACCATAAGGATGCTCCTCGGGGTCATAGCCAAGGACAGCGGCAGCGTGGAGTACGAAGGCTCCGAGATCCGGATGGGATCCGTGAAGGTCGGTTACCTGCCCGAGGAGCGTGGGTTGTACCCGAAGGCCAGCGTCATAGACCAGCTGGTGTACTTCGGCGAGCTGCGCGGCATGGGCAGGCACGAGGCCGTCACGAGCGCCGACGGGTGGCTCGCCAGGATGAACATGGCCGAATACAGGCAGAAGAAGGCGGAGACGCTCTCAAAGGGCAACCAGCAGAAGATCCAGATAATCCAGGCCTTCGTCCACTCGCCGGAGATAGTGGTGCTGGACGAGCCTTTCAGCGGGCTGGACCCCGTGAACTCCGACGAGCTGAAGGGCGTGTTCATGGAGTTTTTGGCCAAGGGCAAGTACATCATCTTCTCCAGCCACCAGATGTCGCACGTGGAGGACTTCTGCAACGACATCATGATGATAAAGGAAGGCAGGTCGGTGCTGTGCGGCGACCTGTACGGCATAAAGAAGTCATACGGGCTGAGGCGGGCCATCTATAGGAGCGACGGTGACTGCCTGCCGTTATTGGCGGGGCTTGGGGTGGCGGGCGTGGACTCATCCAAGGTGGGCGAGTACAGGTTCGCCTTGGAAAGCGAGGGCCAGGGTAGGCGGCTGATGTCCGAGCTCGTACGCGCCGACCCGCTCATGGTAGGCTTCGAGATGTGCGCGCCCAGCCTGCACGAGATCTTCGTCGAGACGGAAGGGGAGTCATGAGGGACGTATTCAAGGTCGCGAAGTTCACGTACCTGCAGACGCTGAGGGCCAAAAGCTTCATAGCCATGACGGCGGTGACCGTCGTCGCCCTCCTGGCCATAACGAACATCGGCAGGGTCTTCGACGCTTTCGCGGGGGATGAGCCAAAGGCTTGCGCTGGCCCGCGCTATATTGTACGCCCCAAAGCTACTTATTCTCGACGAACCCACAAGCGCGTTGGACCCAGGCACGG
>WRCU01000016.1 GCA_009783805.1 Oscillospiraceae bacterium | reverse complement strand
ATGACGGCCGACAGGCGCCCGAATTGGGTAAGTCCGCCCAAATCCGGGCATCAGGCCGCCTTGCTTGCCAGCACCCACGTTACTTAGCGCCGATCAGGCGCGTATGACGCAAAAGGGAGCCCCTCGCAGCCAAGCCGGACTGCGGGGGCATTTTTATGTCCGGCCGAAAAGGCCGATGAAAATTATAAACGGCAACCGCCGGATACCGGCGACATCAGCCGCCGGATACCGGCGACATCAGCCGCCGGATACCGGCGATATCAGCCGCCGGATACCGGCGAAATCAACCGCCGG
Source organism: Oscillospiraceae bacterium (assembly GCA_009783805.1). Lineage (GTDB taxonomy): Bacteria > Bacillota > Clostridia > WRCU01 > WRCU01 > WRCU01. Next base: position 12,553 of record WRCU01000016.1, on the reverse strand, counting down.
TATCCGGCGATCATGGCCGTCGGGAACGATGGGTCCCACGCCGACGGCATATAGGGGGTAGGGGTAGAGGATGATAGAGATAGCGGCGAACGGCCTAAGCAAGTACTACGGATCCAATCACGTCCTCAGGGGGGTGACCTTCGAGGTCTATTCGGGCGAGAAGGTGGGGCTCCTGGGGAGGAACGGCTCCGGCAAGAGCACCCTCCTGAAGGTCATCGCCGGCGACGAGCCGTACGACGGCGGGACCTTGTCCAAGGCCTCGGGCACGAGGTTCGGCCTGCTCTCGCAGATGCCGGAGTACGGGGAGGGCGACACGTCCGAGGACGTGCTGCGGACGGCCTTCAGCGAGCTGACGGATACGCTCCGCAGGATGAGGGCCTTGGAAGGCGACCCCGACCCGAAGGCGGTCAGGCGCTATGGGCGGCTGCTGGAGGACTACGAGCGGCTGGGCGGCTATGAGTCCGAGGCCAGGCTCGACAAGGTATGCGCGGGCATGGGCGTGGACGCGAGGATCAGGGGGAGCGCTTTCGGCAGGCTCAGCGGCGGCGAGAGGTCGCGCGTCTGCCTGGCCAGGCTGCTCCTCTGCGATTGCGACGCGCTCCTATTGGATGAGCCCACGAACCACCTGGACATAGCGGCCCTGGAATGGCTGGGGAGGTTCCTGCGCGGGTTCAAGGGCACGGTCATATCGATCTCGCATGACAGGGCGTTCCTGGACGAGGTCGTCACGCGGATCGTGGAGCTGGAGGACGGCAAGGCGGCCCTATACTCCGGCAACTACACGTTCTACGCGGCGGAGCGCGCCAGCAGGAGGCTCACGCAGGCGGAGAGGTATGAGCGGCAGCAAAAGGAAATAAGACGCCTGGAGGAGAGGGCCAAATGGATGGTCCTAAATAACCGGTTCACCAGGTCTCACCACGCCTTATACTCGCGCATAGAGCACATGGAGAAGGTCGAGAGGCCGACCGGGCACATGAGCCTGAGGGCGGGGTTCAAGGACGGCCCGTACGCGTCCAAGGTGATCGCCTCCTTCGAGGGGGTAAGCAAGAGGTTCGGGGATAAGGTGGTTTTGGCCGGGCACAGCATGCTCGTCATGAAGGGTGAGCGCATCGCCCTGATAGGGCCGAACGGGTGCGGCAAGACCACCCTCCTGCGGATGATGCTGGGCGAGGAGCCGTGCGACGGGGGCGAGCTTAAGGTGAGCGCGAGCGTGAGGCCGGCGTACATGCCCCAGGTGGTCGCCTTCGGGGACATGGGGCTGACGGTGCAGGAGACGCTCCATGCGATGGCCGGCATACCGCCGGGCAGGTCGAGGTCGGCCCTCGCGAAGTTCGACTTCGCGGGCGAGGCCGTCGCCAGGAAGGTCGGGGATCTGTCGGGGGGGGAGAGGAGCCGGTTATGGCTCTGCGCGATGATGCAGGCGGAGGTGAACTTACTGATGCTCGACGAGCCCACGAACCATTTGGACATACCGTCCAGGGAATGGATAGAGGGGGCCCTGGAGGACTATGAGGGGACCGTGATATTCGTCTCGCACGACAGGTACTTCCTGGGAAGGTTCGCCGAGACGGTCTGGCACATGGGCGGGGGCGTGATCAAGGCCTACCCTGGCGGATACGCGGAGTACAGGGAATCCGTTGGGGGCAGGCCATGACGTTCGTGAAGTACCTTAAGACGGCGCAGACGGCCATGCGCGGCCTGACCAACGGCGGCCTGGCCTACCTGCTGCCCCAGGCGGCTCTGAGCGTCGTCTACCTGGTGCCGCTCATGTTCATATGGAGGGCCGTCGCCTCGGACGGGGCGGAGGCGGGGATGACCCTGGCGCAGCTCCTGAGCTACACCTACGTGAACGCCCTGCTGGGGGAGGTCATGATCGTACGGACGCACCTAACGGCCTGGGATTCGGCGGGCGAGTGCATGGCGCTCTTCACGCGGCCCATGCCGGTGTTCGGCCAGACGATAGCGCGGACGGCCGGCGAGTGGGTCCCGTCGCTGCTGGCGTTCTCGCTGCCCATGGCGCTGGCGTCGCCCCTCTTCTCGATTAACATAGCCCCCAGGACGTTGTGGGTCATCCCCTCGCTGGCGCTCTGCGCCTCCTTGGGGTTCGCGATCGAGTTCATCTTCCTCTGCGTTACGATGCGCCTCCGGAACGTGTCATGGCTGACCTCGGTCATACGCTCGGCCGTGGTCTCGTTCTTCTCCGGAACGGTCATACCGTTCAGGATCCTGCCGTTCGGCTTGGACAGATGGATGGCCTACCAGCCTTTCGGCAGCCTGGGCGGCGCGACGCTATCCGTATGGGTGGGGTCGGCGGATGCCCTATCGGTCATCCCGACCCAGATCTTCTGGAACGTGGCCGCATGGGCGGTAGCCGCCGCCTGGTTCAGGGCCTCGCGCGACAGGATGGTGAGCTATGGTGGGTAAGGCGGCGGGTGGGCGCCCCGATGATGCGGGCTCGGCTTATGGCCGGCCGGACGGTCATCAGGCCAGCAAGGTGGGGGGGGCGGTATGGGAGCCGGTAATATGGGGAGGCTCAGTTATGGGGGGGCTCAGTGATGGGGATTCGCAGCGATGGGGGGCGCGGTGCGGGAGGCCGCAGGGCCGGGGGCTTCGGCCCGCGTAGGGCGCTGGCGGTCATGGCGATGTACGCGCGCATGGATCTGGGCGCGCTGCTCCGCGACACTAAGTTCATGGTGATAGCGGTAGTCTCGGACATCTGCTCCGACGTCTCCGCCATATTCGGCGTGTTCTTGATCGCCTGGCGCTTCGGCGGGATAGGCGGCCTCGACCGGTATGAGGTGCTGTTCATGCTGGCTTTCGGGGGGATCGTGAACGGGGTCATCGCGGTCATGGACAGGGGCAACGCCTCCTTCCCCAGCAGGATAATAGGGCGGGGCCAATGGGAGCACATGTTCATTATGCCGCTGCCTTACTGGGCGCAGATGGCGGTAGGGTTCTTTCCGTTCACCTGCTCGGGGAGGCTCGTCTCCGGCGCGGCCCTTATGGCCGTGGCCGTCGCCAACCTGCCGATGGCGCTCCCCTGGTGGTGGGCCCCGATGCTGCTCGCGAACGTCCTTATCGGCGTCGCGGTGGTCGTCGGGCTTTCGTACCTCGTGTCCAGCCTGGCCTTCTACGCGCCCACGCAGTGCGAGGAGATCGCAAGCTCGCTCCGGTACTCCCTGGAATACACGGCCACGTTCCCGCTGTCCGGGATGCCGGGGTTCATGAGGTCCGCGCTATTGTCCGCGTTCCCGGCGGGGCTCATCGCATGGTTCCCGTCCATGGCGCTGCTGGGCAGGCACCCGCTGTCATCCGGCCTGTACTCGGCGGCGTTTGCGGCCGCCGTTGCCATGGCCGCGTCATTCTTTTTTAGGAAGGGGTTCAGGCATTATGTCAGGAGGGGCATCAACAGGTACATGCCCGGAGGGCACCGCAATTAGGATGGACTCGGTCACCAAGGAGTTCATGCAGTGGCAGCGGGAGAATACGTTCAAGGGATTGCTGCGCGGCTTGGTCAGGCCCGCCAAGAGGGCGGTCAGGGCGCTGGACGACGTGACGTTCGAGGTGGGGCGCGGCGAGTTCGTGGCCTACGCGGGCCCGAACGGCTCGGGGAAGAGCACGACCATGAAGCTGCTGTCGGGGATGCTGGCACCCACGTCCGGCTCGCTCTCGGTCCTCGGGATCTCGCCTATCAAGGGCCGTATCGGGCTGATGAGGCGCCTGGGCGTGCTCTTCGGGAACCGCACGGAGCTGTGGTGGGACCACCCCGTCTCGCAGAGCTTCGAATGGAAGCGGGTAATATGGGACATACCGGCCGATGAATATAGGAAGGCCCTGGACAGGGTCGTGGGCCTGCTGGACATATCGGGCCTGCTCAAGACGTTCGCGCGCGAGCTGTCCCTCGGCCAGCGTATGAGGGCGGACCTGGCGATGATGCTCCTGCACTCCCCGGAGGTCATCCTCCTGGACGAGCCCACCATCGGCCTGGACGTGGTCGCCAAGCGGAGGATGATCGACTTCCTGAAAGGGCTGAACCGCGAGTCGGGGACGACCATAATGGTGACCAGCCATGACATGGACGACCTGGAGGAGATGGCCGAGCGCGTGCTGATGGTCTCGGGCGGGCGGATCGTCTATGACGGGGACTTCGGCGGCCTCCGGGACAGGGCCGGCATACCGTCGCGGGTCAGGGTCGTGACGGACGGGCGGTCGCCGATCTCGATAGCCGGCGCGGAGCCGGTCGGCTCATCGGGCGGCGTGTACGAGTTCGACGTGGACATGGCCGTGACGCCGATAAGGGACCTGCTCAAGCAGCTGTCGGAGGCGCCCGGCGTCAGGGACGTGGAGATCGGGAAGGCGCCCATAGAGCGGGCCATCGCGCGGCTCTACGCAGCATGGGAGGGATCTCGGGGGCCTGGCGGGGATATAGGCTCCTAAGGCGGGGCGGGCGCGTCGCGGCATGCCATACGGTCAGGCGGTATGTTATACTCAGGAAACCGGCTGAAGTCAACCATGGATATGTAAGATAGCCGTAAACTCCACGTAAGCATTCAAGGAGGGTTCGCCATGAGAAGCGCCACCGTCTTGACCACGGAGCTGGACGACCCGATTAAGGCGGCCACCCAGCTGGCCGAAGGGATGAAAGGCAGGCTCGGCCTCATGAAAGGCTCGGTCGGCATCCTCCTGTGCGACGCGGACATGGACGGCGCCGCGGTCACGGGGGAGCTCCATAGGCTTCTGGGGATCGAGGTCACGGGCATGACGACGCTGGGGACCCTCGACGAGGGCGGCTACCATGAGGCGGCGGCCGTGTTCACGGTGCTGACCGCGGACGACTGCGAGTTCCGTGCGGCATGCACGGAATCCCTGGCGGAGGGTGACTTCAGGCGAAAGATAGCCGAGTCGGCCAAGTCCATCATGCCGGTGGGCGCCGTAGGCGCGGGCGGGCTCATGTTCGCCTTCTGCCCAAACGGCATGCCTTTCTCGGGGGACATGTACCCTAACGTCATCTCGCAGGCGACCGGCGGAGTCCCGGTCATCGGCGGCGTCGCCTCCGACGACTATGACTTCACGCGCGCCCGGGTATTCATCTCGGGCAGGGAGTATAGGGACTCGCTCGTATTGGCCGGGGTATGGGGGAACGTCAAGCCGCTGTTCTCCATAAAGCACGTCACCTCCCGCTTCGCCGAGCGGATCCGGCGCGTCACCGACGCCGAAGGCAACATAGTGCGCAAGGTGGGTGAGGAGACGTTCGTGAGGTACCTGGAAAACTTCGGCCTGAAGACCGACGTCCCCGACCCCGTCCTGGCCTTCACGGCGTACCCGATGATGCTGACGCAGGGGGACGACGGCGATGAGGTGCCGCTCATGCGGCACATAGCCGGCCTCAACCATGAGGACGGCTCGGGCACGTTCTTCGGCGACGTGCCGGTCGGCACGCTGGCGAACATATGCCTGATAAACAAGAACGACCTGTCCGCGGCCTGCCGCGAGTCGATGGAGGCGATACTGCGTGAGTCAGCCCGGCACCCCGACCATGGGTACTCGGCGCTGTTCTGCATGTCCTGCTGCGGGCGGGCCATGATCCTCGGCTCCGACTCGGACGCGGAAGGGAACGTCCTGAAGGAGATGCGCCCCGAAGGCATGACGCTGACCGGGGCCTACTGCCTCGGTGAGGTCTGCCCCACCCGCTATAAGGACGGAGTCGCCGAGAACCGGTTCCATAACTGCTCCATCACCTTCTGCATGATATAGCCCACATGATCCGATAGGGGTAGCTAAGCATATGCCGCCTGATGACAAGTCCCAAACGGACTTCGAGAAGGAGAACGTCCTGCTGCTCCGGCAGATAAGGAAGCTGGAGCGGGACTATCGGGCCCTATCCATCATGCACGAGCAGACCGAGAGGCTGCGCGACGCCAACGAGGAGGCGAAGGAGCTCTCCGGCTTCTATACCCGGCTGCTCTTGCAGAACATGCCTGACGTCGCCTTCATGCTCAACCCCAGGATGCAGTTCGTGCTCGGGAGCGACAAGGCGGTCGCGTTCCTGGGGAAGGGCGAAATGAGGGAGATGGTCGACGTCCCATTCGACGCCCTCTTCGACGGGGCCATGCAGGCCGACTGGATCGCCGCCATGCGCACGCGCTGCCTCGAGGTCATGGAAGGCGGGCGGCAGATGGCGTTCGAGGACAAGGTGCTGAACCTGGGCGGCGAGGCCGTCGTCTACCATACGTCCCTGTCGCCGGCGATCGACGTTAGCGACGTCTGCCAAGGGGTCGTCGTCGTCATGAACGACATCACGGAGCTATCGAACGCCAAGGATGACGCCGAGCGCGCGAGCGTGGCCAAGACAAGTTTTTTGTCGAACATGAGCCACGAGATGCGGACCCCCCTGAACGCGATCATAGGGATGGTCTCCATAGGGAAGTCGGCCACCGACGTCGACAGGGTGAGCCGCTGCCTGCAGGAGATCGACATCGCGTCGTCGCACCTCCTGAACGTCATAAACGACGTCCTGGACATGTCCAAGATCGAGGCGAACAAGTTCGAGCTCACGAAGACGGAGTTCATCTTCGGCAAGGTGCTGCACAACGTGATCAGCGTCATCCGCTTCCGCGCGAACAGCAAGCGCCAGGACTTCGTCGTCCGCATAGGCAGCGACATACCCTATTCCTTGGTGGGGGATGACCAGCAGATCACTCAGATACTCTTGAACCTCCTCTCGAACGCCGTTAAGTTCACGCCCGACCACGGCTCTATCTACCTGACGGCCGAGCTCCTCGCCGAGTCCGACGGCACGTGCACCATACGGTTCGAGGTGAGGGACACGGGCATAGGCATAAGCGCGGAGCAGCAGAAGGACCTCTTCAGCCCCTTCATCCAGGCCGACGTCAGCACGTCGCGCAGGTTCGGGGGCACGGGGCTGGGACTGGCCATATCGAAACGGACCATTGAGATGATGGACGGTGAGATATGGATAGAGTCTGAGCTGGGCAAGGGCGCCTCCTTCCACTTCACCATACGGGCGGGCAGGGGCGCGCAGGATTACGGCGGCCTTTCGATCCCCGGCTTGGAGACGGCGTCCATCCGCATGCTCGCGGTCTCGGGCTCGCTCGAGACGCGGATGTACTACGGCGACATAGCGCGGCGGCTCGGCGTCGGATGCGACGTGGCCGCGGGCGGGGACGAGGCGTGCGCGATGGTCGGCGGCGACGGCGGGCACCACATATACTTCTGCGACCTGAGGCTGCCCGACATGGACGGCATGGCCTTCGCGCGCCGGGTCAGGCAGGCGGACGCGATGGGCCCGATCGTGCTGGTGATGCTGGAGCAGGAATGGGAGGAACGCATGGCGGAGGCGAAGGATGCCGGCGTCACCATGTACATGCCCAAGCCGTTCATCTTCTCCGACATATCCGCCTGCATAGGCGCCTGCTTTGACGTGGTGCTCAGCCAGTCGGCGGCCGAGCCCGCATCCCCGGTGGGCGAGTCCCAGTTCGCCGGGTACCGCGTCCTATTGGCCGAGGACGTGGAGATCAACCGCGAGATCGTCCTGACGCTCCTGGAGCCCACCGAGCTGACCGTCGACGCCGTGGAGAACGGGGCCCAGGCGGTGCGGGCCTTCCTGCTGCGGCCCGACGCGTATGACCTGATACTCATGGACATACAGATGCCCGAGATGGACGGGCTGGAGGCCACGCGGAGGATCAGGGCGCTGGAGGCCCCGAAGGCGAAGGGCATACCGATCCTGGCCATGACCGCCAACGTGTTCAGGGAGGACGTGGAGCGGTGCCTGCTGGCGGGCATGAACGACCACATCAGCAAGCCGATAGACTTGGACGAGGTGCTGGAGAAGCTTTCGAGGTACCTGCCGCGTCATCCCAGTACCGATAGCTCGCCCACGTCGAAGTAGTAGTATTCGAAGTCAAACCCGCCGTAGCTCCTGAAGACGCCGACTATCTCTATTTCGGTCATCTCCTCGGGGTAGCTTTCGGGGTAGGGGTGGTCCCCATCCCATATGAACATGAGGCCCTCCGGGCAGCAGGAGTCGATCCCCTCGACGAGCACGAAGTGGTACAACCCGCCCCCATAGTCTGAGGTCACGTATGGGCCGCTGGCCTTCACGGTCTTGCCCAGGTATCCGGAAGGGTTGTTCATCATGTCGTACACCTTGGCGTACGTGAGCGTGCCGCTTAGGGCGGTGAGGTCTATGTCCACGGATCCGTCCGTAGGTGAGCAGCCTAGCGCAAAGAAAATGGCGATCAGGGACAGTATCGCGACCGGCAGCGTGATGGCCCGTTTGGCGTTCATGCGGCTATGACCTCCTCAATATGGACCCGGCTGCGCTGAGCATGCCGAACCCCACTATGTAGACGGCGACGATGGTGGAGCCGACCGGGGTCCCGACGACTATGGAGGCCAGGATGCCGACCGTGGTGCATATGGCGGAGACGGCGACAGAGCATATGGTAACGGACTTGAAGCTCCGGAACACTCGCATGGCCGAAAGGGCCGGGAAGATGACCAAGGCCGATATGAGCAGCGCGCCGACCAGGTTCATGGCGACCACGATCACCACCGCTATGACCGCGGCGAGCAGCAGATTGTAGGCCTTGACCCTGCCTCCCGTGGCCGCGGCGAAGTCCTCGTCGAACGTCAGCGAGAAGATCCTGTGGTAGGAAAAGAGGAACACGGCGATCACGGCCACGGACATCGCCGCGCATACGATGACGTCCGACTCGGACAGGGTCAGTATGGACGTCGAGCCGAACAGCGTGGTGCACACGTCCGCGGAAAGGTTGGATGAGAAGCTTGAGGACTTGGAGAACACGTTCATTATCAGGTAGCCGATGGCCAGGGAGCTGACCGAGATCATGGCTAGCGCCGCGTCGCCCTTTATCACGGCCCCTTGCTTTGACCGCAGGAGCAGGACGGCGCTCAGGACGGTGATCGGCAGGACGATGAGCATGTTGCCGGACAGGTTTATGGCCGCCGCGATGGCGGTCGCCCCGAAGGCGACGTGCGAGAGCCCGTCCCCTATGAAGGAAAGCCTCTTCAGGACCAGCGTCACCCCCAGGAGCGACGAGCACAGGGCTATCAGGATCCCGACGACCATGGCGTACCGGACGAAGGTGAACTCGGTGAGGTAGTAGCCTATCTGGCCCAGGACGTCCGTCATCCCGTACCGACCCCCAATCCGGCGGTGGGGAACCCCACGCCGCTTTCGGCGTACCCGTCCACGGGCCCGTCGTACAGCGCGGACTTGCCGCCGATGTGCAGTATGTGGGTGGCGTTGCCGACGGCGGCCATGTCGTGGGAGACCATGACGACCGTCACGCCGCCGTCGCCCACGCCCTTGACCAAGGCGTAGAATTCGGCCGTGGCCTGCGGGTCCAGGCCGGCGGTGGGCTCATCCAGGAAGACCGCCCTACGGCCCGCGCACATGGCCCTCGCGAGGAGGACGCGCTGCTGCTGGCCTCCGGACAGTTCGCGGTAGCAACGGGCGGACAGGGCGCGAATCCCGAAACGATCCATGGCGTCGTCCGCGGCCCGCCTTTCCGCCTTGTCATAGTAGGGGCGGAGGCCGCGGCGGCCCAGCAGCCCCGAACGCACGACTTCCCTGACGGAGGCCGGGAAGTCCTTCTGCGCGGAAGTCTGCTGGGGTAGGTACCCGATGTCTTTATTACTGAGGCCCCCGCCGTACTCCACCGTTCCCGAAAGCGGCGCGGTGAGCCGGAGCATGGCCTTCATGAGGGTGCTCTTGCCGGAGCCGTTCTCCCCAAAGACGATCAGGCGATCGCCCTCGCCGACCGTGAAGGACAACCCTTCGACCACGGTCCTGCCCTCATACCCCAGGGTTAGGTCCCGACAAGCCACAAGCGGAACGCCTATCCTTTTCAAGCCAATGCCTCCATCAGCACGGCCAGGTTCCTCTCCATGATCGAGAGGTAGGTCATGCCCTTGGCCACGTCGTCGGACGTCACCGACTGCATGGAGTCCAGCACCAATATCTTGCGGCCCGTACCCGCCGCCTCGCTCACCACCGTCCTGGCTATCGATTGGTCGGAGCTTTCGGTCACCATGACGTACCTTAGGCCGAGCCTGTCCACGGCGCCCGCCAGTGAGGCTATCACGGAGAAGCTGGCTTCGGTCTCGGCCGAGCATCCCTTGAAGGCGGCCTCGTGGCCTAGGCCGTAGTCTGCGAACATATAGAGGAAGGGGAACCTGTCCGCGAAGACCAACGCCCTCGCCTTGGCGGAACCGACGGAGGCCGCGTACTCGGAGTCCAATGCCTCAAGCCGGCCCAGGTAGCCTTCCAGGTTGGCCGCATAGGCATCCGCCCCGTCCGGGTCGGCTTCGGACAGGGTAGTCGCGATGGCCCGGCATAAGGCCATCGCATGCCTGAGCGAAAGCCATACGTGCTCGTCGGCCCCATCCTCGCCGTCACCTTCGCCGTGGCCATGGCCTACGCCGCCGCAGTCGCAGTCGCGGTCATGGCCATCATGCGCATCGCCGTCATCGTGGCCGTGGCCCGCGTCGCAGCCGCAATCGGGGTCGCATCCTTCAGGGCCGTCATCATGGCCATGGGCCCCATCCCCGCAGAGGCACTCGCAATCGCATTCATCGTGGTCGTGGCCCATCATTAAAACGTCGTCGCCCAACGTATCCATGAGGTTTATGACGGCCATGTCGGGGTTGGCGTCCCTTAGGATGCCTTCGACCCAGACGTCGGAGGCGCCGCCCACATGGATGAAGACGTCGCACGTCTTTACCTTGGCTATGTCGCCTACGCTGGGGCTGTAGCTGTGCAAATCGATGCGGCTGCCGATGAGGAGGGTCAGCTCGAACCTCTCGGCGCCGTCCTCGCCCAGGATCTCACGCACCCAGTCGTATTGCGGGAAGACGGTGCACACGACGCTGAGCTTGCCCCCATCCCCATCCGCCGGGCCTAGGCATCCCGCCGTCATGGCCAGTGCGGCCGCCAAAATTATTGCGACGGACGAAAGCCTTTTCTTGCCAAAACTTTTCATTGCGATCCCCTTAACGTTATTCTTTCACGGACGCGCACCGTCGGCCATCATACCTTGTCCAAGGCTTGGCTTAGGTCGCCGATGATGTCGTCCAGGTGCTCGATGCCTATGGAGAGCCTTACGGAGTTGGGCCTTATGCCGCCGTCGGCCTGTTCCTCGGGCGACATCTGCGCGTGGGTGGTCGATGCCGGGTGTATGGCCAGGGACTTCGCGTCGGCCACGTTCGCGAGCAGCGAGAACAGCCTGAGGCCGTCGACGAATCGCATGGCCCCCTCCGCGCCGCCGGCCGTCTCGACCGTGAAGATGGATCCGCCGCCGTTCGGGTAGTATTTTTTATATAAGGCGTTGTCCCTATGGTCGGGGAGGGACGGGTGGTTGACCTTCGTGACCTTTGGGTGGCCCGACAGGTAGGCCACGACGCCGAGCGCGTTGGAGACGTGCCGCTCCATCCTGAGGGAGAGCGTCTCCAGGCCTTGGAGGAAGATGAACGAGTGCATGGGGCTCAGGACGCCCCCGGTGTCGCGCATGTTCACCGCGCGGATCTTGCCTATGTAGGCCGCCTCGCCCATCAGGTCGGTCAGCACGGCGCCGTGGTAGCTGGGGTTCGGCTCGGTGAGCCCCGGGAACTTGCCGCTGCCCAACCAGTCGAAGCGCCCGCCGTCCACGATGACGCCGCCCAGCGTCGTGCCGTGGCCGCCTATGAACTTGGTCGCCGAGTGGACGACGATGTCCGCCCCATGCCCGAACGGCCTGAACAAGTAAGGCGTAGCGAACGTGTTGTCCACGATGAGCGGGATTCCGTGGCCATGCGCGACGGAGGCCAGCGCGTCGACGTCGCATATGGATGAGTTGGGGTTCCCCAGGCTCTCTGCGAACAGGGCCTTGGTGTTCGGGCGCAATGCCGCCTCGAACTGGCCGGGGTCGCCGCCGTCCACGAATGTCACTTCAATCCCCATCTCCCTGAAGGTGTTCGCGAAGAGGTTGTAGGTCCCGCCGTAGATGCTCCTGTCCGAGACGACGTGATCGCCGCAGACGGCGATGTTCTGGACCGCCAGGGTGACCGCCGCCGCGCCCGAGGCGGTCGCGAGCGCCGCCGTCCCGCCTTCGAGCGCCGCCATCCTCCTCTCGAAGACGTCGTTCGTCGGGTTCGTCAGCCTCGTGTATATGTTGCCGGGCTCGGTGAACGCGAACCGGGCCGCGGCCTGGGCCGAGTCCCTGAAGACGTACGAGGTCGTCTGGTAGATGGGCACGGCCCTGGCGCCCGTGGCCGGGTCCGGCAGCTCCTGGCCCGCGTGCACCTGCAGCGTCTCGAACCTGTATCCTTTTTTGCTTTCAGGCATATATGACCTCCGCATTACGTGTTGTTTATCATATGACCGGCGTGAGCGTGTGCATCTCCGGGTATTCCGACCCGGAGGCCGGCAGGTCGGCCCCACCCATCCCCAAACCCCAGTCGGGGCCGTTGGGCTTGCCCACGCACATGTACTCATGCGGATAAGCCTCTATCGCCGTAACGGGATAGT
>WRCU01000015.1 GCA_009783805.1 Oscillospiraceae bacterium | reverse complement strand
GGCTCTGGGAGGAGACGGGCAGGCTGAACGAGGCCGTGGCCGAGGGCGTGAGGGACGGGTTGGGCTATGGGGAGGCCGTAGGCAGGTACATAGCCGAAAACGGGTTCCCGCATTCCGACGTCAGCGTCCTGGCGGCCGGGTATAGGCTGGGCGTGCCGGTCACGGTGCATGTGGGGATAGGCAATGACATAGTCCACCAGCATCCCGGCTTCGACGGCGCGGCGATGGGCAAGGCCTCGGCCGACGACTTCCTCATATACGCCAGGAGCCTGGAGGGCTTGGAAGGGGGCGCGTTCCTGAACGTCGGGTCGGCCGTGACCGGGCCGGAGGTGTACCTCAAGTGCCTCGCCATGGCGCGCAATGCGGCCCATCGGGAAGGGAGGCGCATAGCGCGGTTCACCACGGCCGTCTTCGACATGCATCCGCTTTCGGGCGCCGACTACCGGCGCGAGCCCCCAAAATCGAGCCCGTACTATTACTACCGCCCATGGAAGACGATCCTGGCGCGCACGGTGGCGGACGGGGGGAGGAGCTACTACATAGAGGGGGACCATAGGGAGGCGTTCGGCAACCTGGCCGCCTTGGTCCTTAAAAAGGCGGCGGGCCGGGCCATCGCGAAGCCCTCCTGAGCGCGTCCGCGCGGGTTGCGCATCGGCGGGCCGACGTTCGGCGAAAGGTTCAGCCTAAGCGTCGCCTAACCCCTATCGGTCAGCAGCTTTATGGGCTCGTACTTGGTCAGGCGCAATATGCCGGCCGCGCTGGAGACGAGGACGAGCATGACGGAGACCGAGGCTATCATCGCCACGACGCCGAGGCTCAGGCTGACGTCCATGGACGAGACCGGCTCCGCGCCCGCGCCGGCGCCCTGCGTCCCCGCGTAGTACATGCCGGCGCCGGGCTCGGCGGCGGTATCGGCCGCCGCGGCCTGCCCTTCCAATAGCATGTCCGTCACCGGCTGGGCTACCGCCGCGCCGACCCCCAGGCCGATCAGGAGGCATGCCAAGGTCACCGCGAGGCTCTCCAAGACCAGTCCGTAGGCGACCGTGCGCCGCCTCATGCCCATGGCGCGCAGCACGCCCACCTCATACCTGCGCTCCCGTATGGAGAGTGTGGCGAGCAGGGCGATTATAAGGCTCCCCAGTATGAGCACCGTGACCATGAACGCCGCCGATATGCCCCTCATGCCTTCCAATGGGCCGACGGCCCTCTTATAGGCCTCCTCGTCGGTCGTGACCTTATAGTCGTAGGAGAGGCCCGCCGCGCGCGCCTCGGCCTCGAACTCGGGCAGGAGCCCGGGATCCCTCAGGGTGTACGCGGCCGTATCGACGCGGGGGTCCGTCTTGCCGTATGCGAAGGCGGTCCCGTAGGTCGTGATTATGTCGTTGCGGACGTTTATCGCGGCGGGCGCCTCGGCCGCGGCCCCGAACATGTTGGCGGTGAAGTCGTAGTAGACGCCCACGACCAGGAGCGACAAGGGGTTATGGGCGACCATGCCCTGGCTGACCTCGATCACGTCGCCCACGGCCAGGCCGTTCAGCTCGGCGAAGTCCTCGCTGACGATGCATTCGCCGTCCCCGAGGGGGAAGGCGCCGGCCGCCAGCCCGCGCATGCCGTCGCGGAAGTCGTCGAGGCTTTGGGCGTCCGTGTAGCCCTTGACGTTCATCGTCGGGAACCTCCCCGAGTTGTCGCCGTCGGGCGAGAACGGCACCGCCCCGCCGACGGGCCCTTCGCCCAGGCCCCTGAGCGAGTCGCTGACCGAGGGGACGTGGCATGCCAGGTCCGCGCCCATCAGGCACCCTGAGCCGGCGAGGGCGGCGTACACGTCGCGGAGCGGGACGGTCTGCCCGGATTGCCTTCCGGACATGACGGAGACCCTGGAGAGGTCCGGGTTTATGTATACCCTAACGCCGAACCGGGCCTTCTGCGCGTCGATCATGAGGCCGGAAGCCTGGCCTATCATCAAGGAAACCACGGCGGTCACGATGACGGCGAGTACGATGGCCCCCATCAGCGCGTTCCTGCCGACGTTGCGCGATATGTTGCGTAGCGCGTTGCGCAGTACGTACATGCACGGATCCCCCATAAAGCGGCTTGCCTTACCCCCATTAAATTAACATATCATAAACATCCCATAAACAAATCCCAAACGCCGGGGCGTCAGAATGGGCCCATAAAAGGCAAGGGGGTCGGCGAAGATGGCGGACGGGGAAGCTGACGGGACTTTCTGCTACACCTACTCGGCGGACAGGCAGGAGGAGGTAAGGAGGATAAGGCAAAAATACAAGCCTCACGAGGAGAGCAAGCTGGATCGGCTGCGCAGGCTGGATAAGGAGGCGACGAGGCCCGGGACCGCCATGTCCATCGCGACGGGCGTGGTCGGCTCACTGCTGCTGGGGACGGGTATGGCATGCGTGATGGAATGGGGGCTCTACGTCGTGGGCATCGCCGTGGGCTTGCTGGGGATGGCGGGCGTCGCGCTGGCCTACCCTGCCTACGCGGTCGTGACGAGGCGGCGGCGGGAGAAGCTCGCGCCGCAGATAATGAGCCTGAGTGACGAGCTCATGCGATGTGGGGGGGCATAGGATGCATGCGATAGAGACGATAGGCCTGTCGAAGGCCTTCCGGAACGTGAACGCCGTGCAGGGCCTGAACCTGAGGGTTCCGGAAGGGTCGATCTACGGGTTCATAGGCGAGAACGGGTCGGGCAAGTCCACGACCGAGAAGTTGATAGCGGGGCTGTTGGTGCCGAGCGGCGGTGAGATCCGGCTGTACGGCAGGCACTGTTCCGACCCTGGGGTACGGTCCAGGATGGGCGTGCTGATAGAGAACCCCGGGTGCTTCCCCAACAGCACGGTCTACCAGAACCTGATGATGCAGGCGCTCAACCTAGGGCTCGCCGACCCGAGGGCGGAGGTGGGGCGCGTGCTGAGGCTGGTCTCCATGGCGGGCGCGGCGGACCGCAGGTTCGGCAAGTGCTCCCTCGGCATGAGGCAGCGCCTCGGGGTGGCGCAGGCACTGCTCGGCCGCCCTAGGCTTTTGGTGCTGGACGAGCCGATAAACGGGCTGGACGCGGACGGCATACGGATCGTGAGGGAGACGTTGACCGGGCTGGCGCGCGAGGATGGGGTCTCCGTCCTTATTAGCTCGCACATCCTCGGCGAGCTCTCGAGGATCGCGACGCACTTCGGGATCATCCGGGGCGGCACATTGATAAAGGAGATGGCCGCGGACGAGATGGGCGAGGAGTGCCGCGACTTCGTATTCGTGGTCACGGAGGACGACGCGCGGGCCGTCGGCGTGCTGTCGCAAAAATATGGGGAGGTCGAGGCCATGGACGGGGGGATCCGCGTCTACGGCGAGACGGAGAGCCCCGAAGTGGGCGGGCTGTTGTACGCGAACGGCATAAGGGTCAAGGAGATAGCCTATAGGAAGATCGGGTTGGAAGAGTACTACCTCAAGGTAATGGCGGACGGGAAAGGGGTGGCATAGCCATGGACGGTGCGGAGACCTTCGTGACGCCGACCTTCGGGAGACGGGTAGGGTCCATGCTCAGGCTGGACTTCTACAGGCTCTTCCACACGCCCGTCCTGTTCGCCTTCCTGGCGATCGCCGCGATCATACCCGCGATGGTGCTGTCGCTTTCCGGCGTGGACATGAGCCCCCCGAACCGATCGGCCCATACCGAGGACATCACGGCCATCACGATGCCCATATACGGGAATGCCTGGCAGATGGTCGAGTCGACGGCGAACCCTATGCACGCGGTGAACGCGGACGACGGTCCCATCGACATGGGGCGGTTCATGAACATCAACATGCTCTTCATCTTCGCCGGCGTGCTCATGTCGATCTTCGTGGCGCACGACTACGGTTCGGGCTTCGTCAAGAACATATTCGCGGTCCATCCTAGGAAGGCGGACTACGTGATATCGAAGACGGCCATAGGGCTCTTCGGCGGCGCGGGGATGATACTGACCTATCTGTTGGGGACGGTGGCGGCCGGACTGCTGACCGGCAAGGCGTTCGACGTGGACGTGGGCGGCCTGGTGTGCTGCCTCATATCCAAGGCGCTGCTGATGGGGGTCTTCTGCTCCCTGTTCGCGGCCGTGGCGATGTTCTTCAGGAAAAGCTTTTGGGTGACCGTCGTGGTGACCTTCGTCTTCGGGATGATGCTGTACCCGGCCGCGAGCGTCGCGACGCTGGACTCGACCGTGGCGACCGTGCTGACCGTCCTGGCCGCGAGCGCGGTGGGGACGCTGGCGATAGGGTCCGTTTCCGGCTTGATCCTGAGGAGGCGCGACTTGGCGTGAAGGCGATTCATGCCTTATTCGGAGCGACCTTCCTGATCTGCGAGCGCATGACGAGGAAGGAGGCCATGGCCATCGCCTGGGCCGCGACGAGCACTATCTGCAATGTGGGGATCCCGAAGTTTTTGTATACCTGCGCGAAGGCGGTGGACCCGATCAGCATGGCGCATCCGAAGGACGTGTTGAAGATGCCGTAGCCCGTCCCCCTCTTGCGCAGCGACGTGATGTCGGCTATGGCCGAGCGCATAATCGTCTCATGGGCGGCCTGGACGGCTCCGAACAGGAAGAGGCCGACCAGCAGGAGCGGGATGGAGCTCCCCAGCGTGAGGAAAGGCAGCGCGGCGGTGGCGACGGGGATGAACAGCAGGGTGAGCAGCCCGCTCTGCTTGTTGCCGGTCCTCCTCTTGACCCAATCGTAGAAGACGCCGATCGCCACCGCCAGCAGCGCGTTCACGGCCATGACGATTGAGTAGAAGAGCGTGATCTGCTCATCGGGCAGTATCCCGCCGGCCTTCAGGTGGTATGCGATCAAAGGGAACTGCGCGAACCCGATGAGCGATAGGAACGTGAAGGCGTTGTACGTCCAAAAGACCGGCCTGATCTTGTCCGCGGCCGCGTTCGGCGGGTCCTTGGGCTCCATCAGCCGTTCCTTGCTCACCTTGCGGTGAGCCATGATGACGACGGCCATCAGCAGCGCGAACGGGATGGCCAGCAGCTTATATCCCATCTGGTATTCCGGCACCCCGATCTCGACGCCTTTATTCTTGGCGACGTAGAAGACGACGGTGAATATGAGCGGGCCCAGGAACGCGCCGAACTTGTCGAGGGCCTCCTGCAGCCCGAAAGCGAAGCCCATGCCGACCTTGCCGCCGGCGCTGTCGGCCACGTGTGAGAGTATCGTGTCTTTTGAGGGGTTACGCAGGGCCTTGCCGATCCGCTCCAGCATCATGATGGAAAGTATCGCGGGCAGGAAGGTGGTGACGCCCATTAGCGGGACGACGACCAGGATCCCGTATCCGGCGTATATGAACCACCAATACTTCCCCGACTTGTCCGAGGCGATGCCCGCGACCAGGCGGAGGGCGTACGCCAGGAACTCGCCGATCCCCAGGATCAAGGCGAACTGCGTCATCTCGACGCCCAAGGTAGTCATGTACTGGCCGCTGGAGCCGCGCATCGACTCATAGACCATGTCGCCGAAGAGCGAGATCAAGCCGAATATGACTATGACCTTGACGGCGTTGCGGAACACGGCGTTCTTTTCCTTGCCTGCATCCTTCGGCATCCGGCCACCTCCCGTCATGGCTGGCCGTCACGCACGGCCCGTGGTATGGGGTAGTAAGTGTAACGCTTAGCCGCCTTATGCGGCGTATCCTTGCCTGGCCTACGCACGGATGGATTGCCGCATAACGCACGGTCATTATATAGTATGGGATTAACGGGATAAACATTAAGGAGCTTGGCCATATGGGCGCCGAATCCGAATGGACGGAGAAGGTCCGCATCTACCGCATCCCCGACTGCAAAATGGTGACGTCGGGCGACGGCCTTATGGGTCAAGGCAGTTTCACCCTATTCCATGAATGGTTCAGCAGGCAGACCGTCTTCCCGATCTACTCGTTCGATTTTCTGCGCGAGGGCGATGAGCCTGGGACGCTGAACTGGAACTACGTCCATGATGATCGGATGGACGTTCCCGACGGGCTGGAGGTCGTGGACTTCATGGGAGGGTACTACGCCGTGGTCACGGGCCGTGACGGCGCGGATACGGCCGCATTGCACGGCATCGTCGATGAGTACCTGGATAGGCACCGCCTAGAGATAGACGGGTCGCGCCCGTCCTTCGGCCATATACTGTCGGGGTATGAGCTGATCAAGGAGACGCTCGGAAAGGGCCAGATGGACTATTGGTTCCCCATAAGGCGCTCGGACGCCTGAGCGCGCCGCACCCTTGCGCTCCGGCGTCGCTAGCCCGCTTGAGGCCGGCCTTCCCCGGCCGCCGCCTTATGCCTGCGTGATACGAGGCACGTCCATAGAGTGCCCAACAGGAAGGCCGTCATCACGAGCAGCGGCAGGCGCGGCCCTATCGAGGGGATGTCCGCGAGCCATCCGCTCAGGTATTGGATGGGGGCGGACGTCACGACCATGACCAAGGTGGCGAGCCCGATCAAGGAGGCCCTGTCCGCGTCGGGCATCTTGTTGGCCACGGTGGAGTCGATGAGCATCTGGAGGATGATGAGGCCGAACGTGCCCATCGCGATGGAGGCCATCAGGTAGGGCAGGTTCCCCGCGGGGGCGAGGAACAGGATGACGTTCGACGCGACCGCCAAGGCCAGGTAGGCGAGGATCGGGTTGTGGGCGTCGCGCCTCGCGTACCTTGGGAGCACCGCCACCTGCGCGGCGAGAGCCACCAAGCCTGAGGCGACGTTGACCGTGCCCAGCGTGGAGACCGGGAACCCGAGGCCCTGCACTATCATCACCGAGAGGTACGTGCCGCGGACGTTCGCCTGTATGTAGTACAGCGACCTTATGGCGATGAATAGGAGCAGCTCCCGCGAGCGGAACAGCTCCCTGACTATCCTGCGGTAGTCGGCGAGGGACGAGAACGGGGTCTCGCTCCTGGACTCCGCCTTGCGCCTAAGCGAGATGGCGGTTTCCTTCAGGAGGAAGTGCCTCGCGACGAACGTGGCCGTGTAGACGGCGGTCGAGGCCAGCAGCACCATGCGCATGGCCGGGACCAGCCCGTACGGGTTGATGATTAGGTTCATCAGGGGCGCGCAGAAGTTCGCCAGGATGATCGTGAAGTTCAGGACGGAGTATACCGAGAGCCTGTTCTCCGGCGGGGTGTCCTCCACGAGCAGGCAGTTGTACGGGACGGTGACCAGGCGGATGAACGATTGGGAGAGCCCGGCGGCGACGAACCATGCGAAGTCACTGGCGAAGGCCCATAACAGGCAGCCCAGGCCCCACGTGACCAGGTCCGCTATCAAGAAGGCCCAGCGCCTGCCCAGCCTGTCGGTCGCGTACCCCGCGAAGAGCGAGATGACGACGCCGAACATGAGGCCGACGGAGCTGATCAGGCCGACCTGTCCGCCGCTCAGGCCTAGGGCCAGCATGTATTGGGTGATGAACGGGTTGTATAGGTTGTATGGGATGGACCATAGCGACTGCGTGAGGGTGATGACCTTTGCGTTGCCCTTGACGTGGCTGAGCGTCCCGACGAAGTCGGTGAGGACGTCCTTTATGAAGCGCACCGCCTAAGCCACCCCCCTCCCGAGGGTGATGTGTCATGGCCCATCGCCATCCGCCCGCCACCGCCCGTCCTGCCGCCGTCATGACCCATGCGGGCGCGTAAGGCCCGCCTGCCCCGCCATCCAAACCGGGATCGCCGGAGCCGCCTGGGCCTTTGCCCGGATCGTCGGCCCCGGCCTTGCCCAGGACCGACCCCCGCGGCGATGTCCCTTCAGACCCTCAGGGTTTCGTACGCCTTGAAATACCTCTCGCCCATCGCGTAGAGCGCGTCCCTGGAGAAGTGTATGTCGTCGCCGTTCCCGATCGACTGGTTGTTCGAGGGCAGGTCGGACAGGTCCGCGAAGGCCGCGTGGCCGACGTCCGAGCAGACCCCCTCGATGGCCGCCGCTATGGGCCCGCATGCGGCCGCGTTCTTCGCGGCCCACTCGCCGCAGAAGCCCCCGGCCACGAACGGCAGCGCCGGGGCGGCGAACGCGCCGCGCACCGCCTCCACCAAGCCCCGAAGGTTGGCGCGGTGCGTTTCGCATGTGGCCTTCCCGGAGTCGTTCTCGCCTTGGTGCCATAGCAATGCCGTCAGCGCGTTATTTCCGGGTCCCAGCGCCAGGGCGTGACGGGTCATGGCCATCATGCGCAGGAAAAGGTCGTCCCCCAACCCCCAGCGCCCATCGGCGAAGCCGGTGCCGCCGACGGCGGTCCGCAGTATGAGCAGCCTGCGCCCGCGTCCGTCGCCGGTCAGGTACCTTTCCTTATACAGCCTGGCGAAGGAAAGGTGGAAGCTGCCCACCGGGTTGGCGGCGCCGCCCCCTTCCCTGGCCTCGGCCACGGACAGGTCCGGCTCCATCTGAAAGGCCGAGCCGTCCCACACGTAGGGCCTGGCCGTGGGGCCGAGGCCGCAGCCCTCGCTGTTCGATTGCCCAGCCTGGATCACCACGTCATATCCGTCCATGGCCGTCTCCTCCTTCGGTTGGTCTGGTTCGCCCGGCTCAGGCCTTGAGACAGGCGGCGAAGTGCCCGGGCGCCTCTTCCTTGTATTCCGGGACCTCCCTCGAGCAGCGGTCCTCCGCGTATGGGCACCTGGTGTGGAACTTGCACCCCGGCGGCGGGTTGATCGGGGATGGGATCTGCCCCGTCAGTATGATCCTGTCCGCCTTGATGTCAGGGTCGGGGAGGGGGTTGGCCGAGAAGAGCGCCTTGGTGTACGGGTGTATGGGGTTCCTGAATATCTCGTCGGTTTCGGCGTACTCGACGATGCCCCCCAGGTACATGACCGCGACGGTGTCCGATATGTGCTCGACTATCGAGAGGTCATGCGAGATGAAGAGGTATGTGAGGCTGTTCCGGTCGCGGAGGTCCATGAGCAGGTTGATGATCTGGGCCTGGACCGAGACGTCCAGGGCCGAGACGGGCTCGTCGCATACGATGAACTCCGGGTTCAGCGCTATGGCCCTGGCTATGCACACGCGCTGGCGCTGGCCGCCGGAGAACTCGTGCGGGTACCTGCGCTTGTGGAACGTGCGCAGCCCGCAGGCCTCCATGACCTCGTTCAAGTGGTCCTCATAGCCTTCCTTCGGCACTATCCCATGCTCGCGCACGGCCTCGCCGATGATCTCGCCGACCGGCAGCCTGGGGGATAGGCTCGAGTATGGGTCCTGGAATATGATCTGCGCCTTGGGCCTCAGCGTGCGCAGCTCAGACCTGCCGATGGCGTATATGTCCGTCCCGCAGACCTCGACCTCGCCCGCCGTCTTGGGGGTCAGCCGCAGTATCGAGCGCCCGGTCGTGGACTTGCCGCAGCCGGACTCGCCGACGAGGGCCATGGTCGTGCCCCGCTTGATCCTGAAGCTGACCCCGTCCACCGCCTTGACGTGTGCGGTGACCTTCCGGGTCAGGCCGGCCGTTATGGGGTAGTGGACCTTCAGGCCGTCCACCTTCACCAAGTATTTTTCATTCCCGTCCGTAGCGCCCGCCATCTTAAGTCAAGCCTCCATAGCCCGCGCGGCCGCGCGCCTCATATGTCGCCCTTCCGCCAGCAGGAGACCATGTGGCCGTTCCCTATGGCGAACTCATCGGGATATAGGGAGCAGGCCTCGCCGGCGTACTCGCACCTATCCTTGAAGTAGCAGTAGTCCGGCATGCTCACGGGGTTCGGGACGCGTCCGGGTATGCTGTAGAGGCGGCGCTCCTTCCTCCCGGGTTGGGGCTTCGACCGCATCAGGCCCACCGTGTACGGGTGCGCGGGGCTCTTGTATATGTCCCGGGCCGTCCCGCGCTCCACCACCCGCCCGGCGTACATCACCACGACCGAGTCGGCCATCTCGGCGACGACGCCCAGGTCGTGCGTTATGAGCATGATGCCCGTCCCCACGTACGAGTCCTTGATCCCGCGCAGCAGGTCGAGGATTTGCGCCTGGATAGTGACGTCCAGCGCGGTCGTGGGCTCGTCGGCTATGATGAGCTGCGGCGAGCAGGCCACGGCCATGGAGATGACCACCCTCTGGCGCATCCCACCCGAGAGCTCGTGGGGATACATCCTATAGACCCGGTCGGGGCTGGTTATCGAGACGGCCTCGAGCGACTCGATCGTCCTTCGCCTCACGTCGTCGCGGCCCCCGCCCTTGATGATGCCGCGCCCGATGAGCTGCGGGGCGTGGAGCGCGACCACCTCGTCCAGCTGGTCGCCTATGCGCAGGACGGGGTTGAGGCTGGTCATGGGCTCCTGGAATATCATGCTCACCACCCCGCCGCGGATCCCGCCCATGCCGCCGTTCCCGGTCTTGGCCACGTCGATCGTCCCGGATGGGGCGTCGAGCCTGATTGCCCCGCCGGTTATCTGGCCGTGCGGCCTTTGCAGCAGCCGCATCAGCGAAAGGCTCATGACGCTCTTGCCGCAGCCCGACTCGCCCACCACCCCGACCGTCCCGCCTTTCGGGACGTCGAAGCTGGCCCCGTCGACGGCCTTCACCACGCCGGTCTCCGTGTAGAAGTAGGTCTTGAGCCCGTCGAACTCGACTATGTTCGCCGGGTCGCGCATCACGGCGGCGTTCGTCCCGACCTCGCGCAGCTCAGCCTCCAGCCTGGAGATCTCCCTGCGGTTATGCTTTATGATGGCCCTGCGCTCCTTGGAGCTGATGTAGTCGCCCATGCCGCCTACCTTTTCGTCTTCGGGTCGAAAGCGTCCCTAAGGCCGTCCCCGATGAAGTTGAAGCCCAGCACCGTGATCAATATCAGCGCGCCCGCCGGTATCCACGCGAAGAGGTAGTTCGTCATCGTGTAGACGTCCGAGACGCCGTTGAGGATGTTCCCCCAGGACGCGAGCGGGTACTGGACGCCGAGGCCCAGGAACGAGAGGGTGCTTTCGGTGAGGATCACGCCGCCCAGGTCCATCGTCGCGATGACGATGAGCTGGGGGATGACGTTCGGTATCAGGTGCCTGAAGATCCTGCGGCTGTGCCTTATGCCCAGGGCCTCCGCCGCTATCATGAACTCCTGCTCGCGGAAGGACAGGATCTGGCCGCGAACCATCCTGGCGATGCCGGGCCAGCTCATCAGGCCCATCAAGGCCATGAGGATGTATATCCTCAGGTACGTCTCGACCTCGTTGGCGGACATGAGCGCGCCCAGGATTATGTAAAGGGGGAGGCCGGGTATGCAGTTGAACACGTCCACCGCGCGCATGATCGCCATGTCGGCGGCCTTGCCGAAGTAGCCGGCTATCCCGCCCAGCACTATGCCGAGGAAGGATCCGATGAGGACGACGATGAACCCGACCATGAGCGAGATGCGGCCGCCGTACATGAGCCTGGTCAGGTTGTCCATCCCGTTCGTGTCCGTGCCCAGCCAGTGCGTCGCCGAGGGGGGCTCGAACCTGGAGACCACCCTCGTCTCCATGTCCGTCTTGATGCTGTAGACGCCGTTCATCAGCTCGACGACGTAGTGGGTCTCGCCGATCGTGAAGTCCATCCACCCGGACGTCACCGCCTCGTGGACGCTGACCCAGTCGTCCAGCGTGAGGGAGCCGCCGCTGCGGGCGGGGTGCGCCACCAAGGGTGAGAGCACGCCGTCCACGGCCCCGTCCTTCACGATGATCATGTAAGGCAGGGGGCCCTCATGCGACGAGACGATCCCGTAGCCGTCGCCGAAGTCCCCTCGGCCCTCGGCCAGGGCCGCCTTCAGGTCCGTCATGAACGCGTAGTCGACGGTGGGCCCCACGCCTATGGGGGTCACCTTGAAGCGGGTCGCGAGGGCGAAGTCCTCGAACGAGCATATCGCGACGTCCTTCGACCCGTACAGCAGCATATGGAAGGAGCCGCCATGCTCGAACGAGTCCCGCCCGGCCTCCCTGGCGGCGTTCGCGTCGGCTATGAGGCCCGCCGGCTCCGAGGAGGCCCACATGACCTCGCCCCCGACGATCCTGCCCCGCACCTCCTCCTTGCGGAGGAGTATGCGCCAGGCGTCGCCGGCCTCCTCCACCATGTAGCCGCGGCCGTCCGACTCGGCGAACCTCCGGCCCTCCCTCGCGGCCGCCGTGACCTCCACCCTGTCCAGGGTCGAGAACGCGGCGCCCGGGTCCGCGGTGTAGATGATGATGTCGTCGCGCACCTCGGCCGAGACCCATAGGCTCTCGGCCAGGATGTCCGCGTAGAACAGCTGGGACTCGCCGTACGGCGTGATGAAGCCGCCCGCGAATGAGAAGAGGAACATGGCCGTGATTATCACGCTGCCCACTATGGCCAGCCTGTTCCTGGTGAAGCGCCTGAAGACGAGGGCCGATGGCGAGAGCGTCTTGACGCGCCTGTCGTCGTCCAGGGCCAGCTCCTCCAGGTCAGGGGCGACCAAGGCTCCCCTGCCCGTCGGATCGGCCATGCTTTCATCCTCTCTTTGCTTCTCTCCCATCGGTTGCCCCTATTTGGATGGTTGTCAGGCGATCCTGACCCTTGGGTCGACCACCGCGTACAGTATGTCCGAGACGAGCGTTCCCAAGAGCGTGACGATGGCTATGAACGTCAGGAAGAACATGGCGAAAGGTATGTCCCCCACGGTGATCGCGAGGTATGACGTGTAGCCTATCCCCGGGAGGTGGAAGAGTATTTCGGTAATCATCGCTCCCGTGAAGAGCGAGGGTATGAGGCCGCCCAGTATGGTCACGATCGGTATCAGGGTGTTGCGGAAGGCGTGCTTGGTGATGACCTTCCTCTCCGGCAGCCCCTTGGCCCTGGCCGTGCGGATGTAGTCGGAGTTCAAGACCTCGAGCATGTTGGTGCGGGTGTAGCGCATCAGGGCGCCCATGCTGATTATCACCAGGGTGGCCACGGGCAGTATGTAGTGCTTGGTTATGTCCAAGAATTGGCCGAAGGCCGAGAGCCG
>WRCU01000014.1 GCA_009783805.1 Oscillospiraceae bacterium | reverse complement strand
TCGTTGGGGTGCGCGATCACCTGCAGGTACTGGCTCACTATCATGCCGTACCCGCCCTCGACGAACTGCAGTGACTCCGCGTAGCCCATGAGCCATGATATGTCCACGTCCAGGGCGAGGACGCCGTAGTATTCGCCCCCGTAGCCGTATATCTCCTTGGCGAGGGAGATTATCGGCAGGTTAGTGCCCAGGTCGATGTAGGGCGCGGTGTACTCCGCCTCGCGGTTGCGGACGGCAGTCTGGTACCATGGCCGCTGCTGGGGGATGATCTCTATATCCGCGTCGAAGGGCATGCCGTACATCATCTCCTCGCGGATGTAGCCGTAGAGGTTGATGAAGCCGCGTATGCCGTCCTCCAGCCCGCCCAGCAGGTCCATCGTCCTGGTGAGGTAGCGCGTCACGGCCTCCTGGCTCTCGCCTTCGTCCAGGATGTCGCATATCGCCGCGTAGATGATGTAGAAGGCTATCTTAGGCTCGCGCAGGTAGGCGCGTATGGTCTTCTCGGTCTCGTCCATGGCCACGTTGACGGCGGCGAGCGAGGACTCCTGCAGGGTGTTGCTGACGGAAAGGCCCCCTATGGTCACCATGAGGGCGAACGCGGCGAAGACGAAGAGCACCTGTATGTAGCTGTTCTTGTTGAGCCTTTTCCACATCGTTGGGGACGGTCCTTCTTGGGGGCCTCTCAGATCACGGTGACGTTGTGGTAGTACCAATCCATGCCCGAGAGGATCTCCCCGTCCGACATGGCCTCGCCTTCCCTGCCCACCGACTTCCCGTCGCCTGTCCTCATCTCCCCGTAGAAGATGCGCAGGCTGCCGTCGATGATGCCTTGCTTGGCCTTGGCGACGGCCTCGGCCATGCCCGGCTCGGCCAGGCCCGGGTTCAGGGGCGATATGTCGACGAGGCCGTCGGCCAGCCCGCCCAGGTAAGGCTCGGTCGTGAAGCTGCCGTCTATTATGCTCCCGATCAGGTGCTCATAGTACGCGCCCCAGTTCCATATGACCGACGTCAGCACGGTCTCCGGGTCCTGCCCGCCCATGTCCACGTTGTTGCCTATCCCATAGACCCCCGCGGCGCCGGCCGCGTGCTGGGGCTCGTAGGTGTCGCAGTGCTGCGCGATGACGTCGCAGCCCTCGTCTATGAGCTTCTGCGCCGCCCGCCGCTCGCCGGCCGGGTTGTACCAGCTGTGCGTCACGCTCACGTAAACCCTGGCCGTGGGGTTGACGCTCTCCACCCCCATGGCGAACGCGTTGATCCCGCCCGTGACCTCGCTGTTCGAGAGGCCCTGCGCCGCGACGAAGCCGATCCTGCCCGTCCTGGTCTTCAGCCCGGCGACGATGCCGGCCAGGTACCTGGCCTGGTACAGCCTGCCGAAGTAGTTCGTGAAGTTGGACTCGTTCCGCAGGTAGCCGGAGGCGTGGGCGAAGACGATGTTCGGGTACCTGTCCGCCATCATGGCGCACACGTCCATGAAGCCCCAGCTCGGGGCGATGATCACGTTGGCGCCCTCGCCTATGGCCGACATGATCGCCTGCTCGATCCGGTCGTCGTCCTCCTCGCTCACGTTGAGGACCCTTATTATCTGGTCGTTCCATAGCCCATGAGCCTTCTGGGCCTCGCGGATCCCCAGCTCATGCGCGTAGGACCACCCGCTCTCGGCGTCGTCCAGGTAGATGATCCCGATCCTCAGGTCGATGGCGTCGATCGGCTCGCCTGGCCTCCATGCGTCGGGCCCGCCGCCGCAACCCGCCAAGGCGGACGCCAGGACCGCCGCGGCCGCCGTCCAGGCCGCCAACGCGGGCAAAAGCCTTGCCTTCCCCTTAGCCATAGCCATTACCCCCTTCCCGCCCATGCGCCTGCGCGGCCGCGGGCCGGCTTCCGACGCCGCCCGGCATGGCGCCCGTCCGCGCCCTCAATACGCCCCATACTCATCTATCGCGTCGTACAGCGCCTTCATGTTCGCCCACGGCACCTCGGGCGCTATGACGTGGGTGGGGCCGCATATGTAGCCGCCGCCCTTGCCCAGCGTCGCCATCCGCTCCCGCACCTCGGCGCGGACGTCCTCGGCGCTGCCGAAAGGGAGCGTATGCTGGATCCCGATCCCGCCCCACAGGGCGGCCCTGGTCCCATACTTGGCCTTGATCGCCACGGGGTCCATGCATTCGGGCTGGATAGGGTTCAATACGTTCACGCCGATCTCCAGCAGCTCGGGGATGATCTCGGTCGGGTCGCCGTCGGAGTGGTAGAAGACGTGGATGCCGGGCCTCACGGCCTTGGCCGCGTCGATGATCCTGGCCATCCTGGGCTTGAAGAACCTCCGCCATAATGCGGGGCTCATGAGCATGCCCTTTTGGGTGGCCACGTCGTCGCCCAGCATCAGGACGTCGGCGCCGGACCCGACGTGCAGCTCCGCCGCGCGGATGCGCAGCAGCGTGAGCCTCTCGAGCAGGCAGTCGATGATCTCCGGGTTCTCGTACATGTCCGTCAAAAACTCGTCGAGCCCGCGCAGCTGCCAGGCCGTCTCGTAGAGGGTGGTGGCCAGCGGGGCCGCCACGCCGAGGCCGCGCGCGTGCAGCTCCTCGGTCGCCTGCCCTAGGTGGGCGTACCTGTGCGGCTCGGACAGGTCATGGATGGGGAAGTCGACGATGCTGTTAAGGTCATGGCGACCGGCCAGGGGCGAAAAAAGGTGCGTGTAGTGCCATGAGGTCTGCTCGCTGCTCATGTAGCCGACCCCTTGGTCGTTGATGCGCAGCTTGGACAGGTCCAGGCCGCGGCCCTCGTAGTAGTGGGTGAAGTCGAACTTCCTTTTCGAGGGGGCCATGCCCACGTGGCGGTAGTCGACCTTGAAGTAGGCCATGTAGTCGGTCTCGCCCGTGTTGGCCTTGAAGGTCTCGTATGCCATGGGGGTCATGCCCCATGCTATGTCCCTGGGTACCCTGTCGGGGATCCCGCCCGACATGGCGGTTAGCAGCCTTTCGCGTGAGGTCATTCGGCGCGCGTCCTTCCTTTGTCCGGTTTGGGGGATAAGGCCCATAAAATCGGGCCGCCTACCATATTATACCGCATATGGCCGCGACGTTCCAGTAAGGCCGCCTCGGGCGCGTCGGGTGGTATAATGGGCGCATGGCGCTTTTCGGCGTAAAAAGGCCGGGCGCCTTAGCCTAGGGGGATGAAAGGAGGCCGCGCATGGCCGCCCACGTCGTTTACTACTCATATTCGGGGATAACGAGGAGGTTGGCACTGGAAGAGGCGGAGTCCGGGGGGCTTAAGCTCACCGAGGTCAAGGACGCGAGGAGGGTGGGCAAGCTCAAGGCCTACCTGCGGGGATG
Organism: Oscillospiraceae bacterium; assembly: GCA_009783805.1. Classification (GTDB taxonomy): domain Bacteria; phylum Bacillota; class Clostridia; order WRCU01; family WRCU01; genus WRCU01. The sequence continues at coordinate 9,628 of WRCU01000014.1, read as the reverse complement.
CTTCGCCGCTATCCGCGGGGGCGCCTGGAAGATATGCGAAGTCGGGGGCGACTACCAGAAGGCCGACCGCATCATCCTCATGTTCCCCATATGGGCGGGCAACATGCCGCCCGCGGTGAACGCCTTCCTAAAGGGCATCCCCGACCGGGCCGACGGGCAGGGGGAGCCGACGCCCGTCCTCGTCAAGGCCGTATCCACCAGCGGCAAGAGCGCGTGCAGGGAGAGGCTCGCGGCTTTGCTGGAAAGGAAAGGGTATGCGCTGGAAGGGTTCGAGGACGTCATGTCCAAGGGCATGAAGGCGTGATTAATATATTTTAGAGCCCTTGACTCTGCCGTTGCGGAAAGCCTTAGCCTAGCCTATGGGGCCGTTGCCCCGAACGATCATGGATGGCTGGGGGGTGCTTAATATGGATGGGGCGCTGAAGATCAGGGACGTGGTGGGGCGGTATGGGGTCTCGGCCCGAACCCTGCGCTACTACGAGGACATGGGGCTCATCGGGAGCGTCCGGGGCGGCGACTACGCGTATAGGATGTATGAGCCGGCGGCCGTGAGGAGGCTGGAGCAGGTGCTCATACTGCGCAGGCTCGGGATAGGCATAAAGGACATACGGCGCGTGTTCGAGGCCTCCGGGACCGACGCGGTGCTCGAGGTGCTGGGGGAGAAGGCGGCCGACATCGACGAGGAGATAGCGCTGCTCCATGAGCTCAAGGGTTTCGTGACGGAGTTCATACGGCAGGTCGAGAAGGCCGACTTCAACGACTCCGCCGACGTGGGCAGGCTATACGAGGCCGCCAAGGACATCGAGTCCAGGCTGACCGTGGCCGACTACTCCGGGAACCCGTCGCCGGCGCACAGGCTCATCGAGGTGACGGACAGGCTCGGGCGTAAGGCCGCCTCGAGGGTGGCCATACCGGAGAACGTGTTCAAGGCGGCGCTCAGCGACGTCTACTTCGTCTTCGGCAGCGGGGTGGAGGTGGCCGACGAGCTCGGCAGGCGCCACGGCCTGCCCGTCTATCATACGTGCGACCATAGGCGGGCGCACGCGGGGAACGCCGACCCGAGGCTGCAGCCCGGGCTGATGCATGACACGTCGGACTTCTTCTCGCGCGACCCGGCGGAGGCCATGAGGGTCGAGGGCGAGATAGTCCGCGACTTCACGCCCATGGTCGTGATGGACCTGATCAGGCTTGCCGCGCGGCACGGCGGCGTCATATGCGAGAACGACATGGACGTGGGCGCGATAGCCGAGTACGTCACCCACGCCGTCTACGTGCATGACCAGAAGGCCCTCGAGGACTTCGCGGCCGCTTACGAGGGCGAGATCAGGCGGCGCGGCCTGCCCGAGGGCGAGGCGGAGAGGATCGTGGGGGAGATATGGCCGGCCGTCGACGGCGCCAAGCTGTCGATGCTCCGCGAGGCGGAGCGGCACGGCATCAGGCGCATAGACTGGGACGGGGGGTCCACGGTGGGCGGGGTCGCCGACGAGGTCGCCTTGGAGTTTAGGCTGACCGAGGGCAAAGGCCCAAGCTGACCGCCGGGCACGCGCCCACGGCTGGTCCCGCCTTCGCCGGGCACGCGCCCACGGCCAGCACAGCCGTCGCCGGGCACGCGCCACGGCGGGCCGCGGCCCGTGGGCTCAGTACCTGTACCTTGATATCTCGTCGTACATGGCCAATATGTTTTCGACGGGGACGTCCGGGCAGATCGTGTTCGAGGTGAATATGGCGAGGTCCGCCCTGCCCTTGCAGGCATCGACGTAATGCCTGGCGCGCGCCCTTATCCCGTCGGGCGTCATGTATATGAGCTCGGTGGTGACGGAGAACGGGCCGAATATGAGCAGCCTCCCGCCGTCCCGGTCACGCATCCCCGCTATCTCCTCGACGAGCATGCCGCATTCCGGCTGGAACCCCTGGAACCCCTTTATCCCGCTCCTGATCAGCATCGGCAGCAGGCGCCTCACGTCGCCGTCGCAGTGCCAGACGGGCCTCACTCCCGCATCCAGGAGCGGCTGCAGGCCGTACTCCAGCGCCGGCCCGTAATGCTCTTCCAAAAATTCGACGGAGACCATGCAGCCCCGCTGGTCGCAGATGTCCTCCCCCAGGAGGACGGCCTTGGGCATCAGCCCGTCCCTTACGGCCATGGCCATAAGGGTGGACATGCACCGCCCGTACCCGCTCCCATGCCTGATCAGCCTCGCGGCGAGGTCGGGCCGCAGGCCGAACAAGAGGAAGAAGTTCTCGTAGCCGTAGTCCGCGTAAAAGGAGAGCCTGCCCCCGGCCCCCCAGAAGGCCTGCATGTAAACCATGTCGCCGCACTTGGCCTGCCTGTCCGTCAGCTCTCTTTTTAAGCCCCGGTACCAGCCGTCGAAGTCAAAGTTTTTTACGTACTCCTCGGGATCGGGCAGGGCCTCTACCTGCCTGACCATCTCATCGTAGCCGATGCCTTTGTCGGCCTTCTGGTAGCAATCCGCATCGACGACCCTGTACGAGTCCAGGTCCTTGGTGAGGAAGAGCCCAATCACGCCGTCCATGCCCAAGTCGCGGTACGCCTTTATGGCGACCTTCTCCGGGTCGGCGAGATACTCCCCCTCCGTAGCCCCGGCGATCTCGACGATGCCCCTGGGGTTGGCGATCCAACCGCCGATCATGGGCGGCCGGTCCACCTCGCGGCCCGAAAAGACCCTCTCCAGCCGTTCCCTCTTCTCCATGCGGACCTCCCTGCCAAAAAAAAGCGAACCGAATCGATCGTGGCCCGGTCCGCCAAGTATAAGGAGACTATTCATGGAGACAGAAGGGCTCGAACCTTCGACCTCACGGATGTGAACCGTGCGCTCTGACCAGCTGGGCTATGCCTCCGATTGATACGGCCCCGACAACTCGGATTCTACATGAACGTCGGCCCCGCGCGCAAGCCTGGCCGATGGGAAAGGCGTGACCGCGAACCTGCCCGCCTACCAAAAGTGCGATCGCCTACCTAGAGAGCATCCGCCTGATGTGGTTCTTGAGCTCCTTGAACGCGCTGCGCGGGTCGATCTCCTCGAGCGACTCGAGCAGGGCCTCCGTCTGCGCGTCGCTTAGGGACTCCTTCTTGTTCGTCAGGAAAGTGGCGCGGTTCCTGAGTATGTGCGTGACTATCTCGCCGTCCGTCGCCTTCCTGGAAACCAAGTCGGCCACGTGTTTGCTCTTCGCCGCGAACTGTATGAAGTCCTTGTTCATGAGCGCGTAGTTCATCCTGCCGTTCTCGTCGCTGTAGCGCTCGACTATCGCCCTATACTCGTCGCTGTCCACCATGTCGACCGAATCGGCCTGATCCTCGGTCACGTCGTCCTTGTCGGCCTTCTGCTCGAAGATGGCGACCTTTATCTTGCCCCTGGACGAGTAGGGCAGCCCCTCGGTCAGCTCCAGGGCCTCGTCCACCGCGTGCTCGGGGAAGAGGGCCGCGTCGTGCGCGCCGTACCCGACGGCCCCGCCGGTGCGCCTGTCCACGGTGAAGATGCCCGTGGCCTCCTGGTCGAGCCGGATTATCCTGAGCCCGCTGCCGCCGGCCCCCAGCTTCTGCTTATATGCGATCGCCGGTATGGAGGTGAGCTCCACCGCCGCGGTCCTGATTATGTTCATGATGATGAGCGCCCCGTTCCGCGGCCGCATGCGCGGCCGTTATTTTTAACCATACGATATTGCCAAATCCGCGCCGCCTTTGTCAAATGCGCGCAGGCGACGGCCGCGCTATACATGGCGGCTTGCCAAAGGCTATACTTTCCATTGCGCCATGCCCGTGCTTATTTCGGGCACGCGCGCCATTCGCCGCGACGGGAGGGTGGGCTGGGGTCGGGGCCCGTCATGGGGCCTTTTGGAAACCCAAGCCCCGAGCATATGATACAGGACATAACGCCGCATCGCCTGAGCAATGAGTTCCACGTCAAGGAGCCCACTGACGGCGACGTCGCGGTCATCTACGCCGACGGCAAGGTGCTGCTCGACCATGGGGAGGGCGAGCCGCGCCTGCCCAGGTTCGGCGACCTCGGGAGGCTGTTGGGGCCGGGCCCGCGCGACTTGGGGGAGGTCCGGTCGAGCGCCGTCTACCTGCTGACCGTGGACGACTTCTGCGTGTTCTACGTCCCGATGCGCGAAGGCTACGCGACGGAGACGCTGCGGGAGGCCAGCCCCGGCTCGTTCCGTGGCTTCGAGCCGAAGTGGATGGCCTTCGCGGGCATTACGGGCTGCCACCTCGCGGGCTGGTACGAGAGGCATAGGCTATGCGGGAAGTGCGGCGCGGCGCTCGCGCGGAGCCCCAAGGAGAGGATGCTCGAGTGCCCGGATTGCAAGGACATGGTGTTCCCCTCGATCGCGCCCGTGGTCATCGTCGGGGTCACGGACGGGGACAGCCTGCTCCTGACCCGGTACAAGCACATGACGGGCAAAGGCTACGCCCTGGTCGCTGGGTTCGTGGAGATAGGCGAGACCTTCGAGGAGGCCGTGGCCAGGGAGGTCCTGGAGGAGACGGGCGTGAGGGTGAAGAACGTCCGCTTCTACAAGAGCCAGCCGTGGGGGTTCTCCAGCAGCCTGCTGGCCGGGTTCTACTGCGACCTGGACGGCGACGCGGCCATAACCGTGGACGACGTGGAGCTCTCGACGGGCGTCTGGATGGCCAGGGACGACATCGAGGAGGCCGACTACTCCATCAGCCTGACGAGCGAGATGATAGAGGCCTTCAGGCGCGGGAGGGAGCCGCGTTACGCCGAGTATGGCATATGAGGATGGCGGCGGCGTGAAAGGCCGCGCCTACGGCGGATGCCGCCCGGGCCCCGCGGAACGTTACATGGACCTGGCCTTGAGGGAGGCGGGGAAGGCCGCGCTTAAGGGCGAGGTGCCCGTGGGCGCGGTCATCGTCAGGGACGGCGCGGTGCTGGCCAAGGGGAGGAACAAAAGGATGGCGGGCCGCGACGTGGCCGGCCACGCCGAGATCGACGCGATGAGGAAGGCGGCCAGGAAGTTGGGCGACTGGCGGCTGGACGGGTGCGAGATGTACGTGACGCTCGAGCCTTGCCCCATGTGCGCGGGGGCGATCATACAGTCGAGGCTGGCCAGGCTCCATTACGGCGCGTCGGACCCGAAGGCCGGCGCGGCGGGCTCCGTCGTCGACCTGTTCGCCGTGGATGGGTGGAACCACAGGGTGGAGGTCATGGAGGGCGTAATGGGGGCGGAGTGCTCGGCCATCCTCAGCGCTTTCTTCCGTGGGCTGAGGAAGGGCGTGGGCAGCCGGGCGCCATGAGCCGCGGGCCTCCCGATCATAGGCGGCACGTCCCTGCCATGCGCGCCTAAGCCGGGCGAGGCTTGATTTGCGGATGCGCAGCCTTTATCATAAATGGCGAGGCGCATACGGAGAGGTATCGAAGTGGTCATAACGGGGCTGACTCGAAATCAGTTTGCGTGAAAGCGCACGCGGGTTCGAATCCCGCCCTCTCCGCTCATTCGCAATATCCATCCTCATGTTCATGTGGCTAGGGGCTTTCGCTTCCTGCGCCATCCATATGGATGACGGCAGCCATATGGCGGATCGGCGCGGCGCCGCCTAAGCCATGAAGGCGCGCCGCACGCATCCCGTCGAGTCGAGTGACGCCTTGAACCCAGCCAACTCGCACAGCGTGGGCACCATGTCGGTGATGTGGACGTAGCCCAGCCCGCGGTCATCCCAGCGCAGGCCGGCCCTCACCTTCGGCCCGGCCAGGGAGAAGAAGGCCAGGTTGTCCGATAGGCCGGCGAACGAGGCCGGCATCTGGCACCCGTGGTTGGCGCCCAGCAAGTCCTCCTCCAAGGCCTCCGCGCCTTCCGCCGACCACGCGAAGCCCGTGTTGTAATGCATGGTGACGGCGGCGCAGTCGGGCCCGCCGAAGCCTAATAGGTGCGAATCCTTCTTCCTGAGGGCCACGGCGACCACCCTCTCGCCCGAGGGGGCCTTCCAGTCCAGCATTGCGTCGATGACCTCGGCCTGGAGCCTTTCGTATTCGGGCGTCCCCTCCTCGGCGGCGACGTCCACCCAGGAAGGCACGAAGTCCGAGGGCCAGGCCTTGCTGGCCGGGCGGTCCACGGCCCCGGATCCGTCGAGGGAGCATAGCCCGGCGTCCCTCAGCCGGTTGGCCAGGTTGAACCCAAAGCGGTTCGGGACGCAGCCGTGGTCCGAGACTAAGAGGGTGTGCGCGTCGGTGGCGGCCAATGACAGCAGCCCGCCGACGAGGCAGTCGGCCGCCATGACGCCGACCTTCAGCGCCTCCACGGCCACCTCGCGCTGGTGCGGCGTGTAGCCGGCCGAACCTTCAGCGGCCGCCAGGCAATGGTGGAGCATGCTGTCAGGCAGGTGGTAGTGCATGTACAGCAGGCCGACGCCCTTGGCTTCCATGGCCGTACGGACCGCGCCGACCACCCAGTCGGCGTGCCCGCGCAAGTCATCCATGGCCCTGGCCGGGGCGTCCCCCAGGTCGGTTTCGTTGTGGAAGTGGCCTAGAATCTCATAATAGGAAGGCGGGTGCTCCACCGGGACGCCCATCCGGCCCCATACCTCGTCGGCCAGCCATCCGGGGGCGGCGATGTCTTCCTTGGCGATCAGCTCCGATATCTCCAGGGTCCTCCCGCCCTCACGCACGCGCACGCGCAGCCCGCAGGTGACGGGCCCGCCGCCCGACTCGACGGAAGCCTCTATGGTCGGGCTCCATTCGCCTACCTTAAGAGGATGCCCCCTCACCGACCCGGACGCGTCGCGCACGGTGAGGACGTACCCGCGCGGCGCATCCCCGGCCGCCCCGCCCCGCCCGTTGCCCGCATCCCCGTCCGGGGCGGCCGTCAGGACGGCGGGCAGGAGCCCGCCCCCGGCCTCCGCCCCGCCATCCTTCGCGCCGCGCATGCCGTCCGAGACGGCGACGCCGGCCCCCTTGGCCGAACCCAGCAAGTCAAACGGCATCGACCCGTCCGGGCCCAGCCTGACGGCTACCCTGCCGACGGGGGCGACCGCCCCCTTGTCCAGGCCCCTATGGATGGGGCTCAGCGCCATGGAGCTGGGACCGGCGAGCGGGAACGACCCGGGATATGATATCGCCAACGTCGGGATCCCGTCCCGCGCGCACGAGGCGAAGACCGTGTCGCAGGCGTAGGCCCTGGAGTCGAACGCATGCCAATCCGTCCCTCCGGCCTCCCTATGCCAGCCCGCGAGCCCGCTCACGGAAGGCGGGGCGCCCGTGCATAGGGCCGCCCAGTTCGTAGGCGTGTACACCGGGAAGCAGGGCATCAGGCGGCCGCTCACGCCCTTCGCCATATGCGTTCTTATGTTGGGGCAGCATTCGGGGAAGCTTTCCAATAAGGTAATGGAGACGGCGTCCAAGCCTATCACCATCGCCCTCACGCCGGTTTGCCGCGTATCACCCATAAGGCACCTCCATGTTGGATTGGACGGCTTTATAATATAGTATCTGACTATGTTCGCGGAGATAAGAGCGTCCTACCTGATCGCAGCCCTATTCCTCGTCGTCTGCGGCGGGTACCTATACCTATGCGTGAGCACGCTCACCGGCAACACGAGGTCCAGGTCGCGGGACGACTACCTGTCCGTAGGCGTGTGCCTCGTCTTGTGCAGCCTCTCCTACGGGCTCATGACGGTCGCGGCCGATGAGGCCCTCATCAAATTTCTCTGGGCGGGCGGGTTCGCGTTCAGTTACTTGTTCTTCTCGAGGTGGCTGTTATTCTCCACCAATTTGATCGTCACCAAATACCGCCACACGAGGCGACTGGTCAGCGCGGGCTCCGCATTGGCCGTGGCCGTCGCCGCCGCATGCGTCATCTTCGGGGACGCGGCGTTCGTCACGACCGAGTACGGCGTACAGTTCTCGTACCAAGGCAGCCCGGCCTTCATGGCGGCGACCGCGTACGTGACGGTCATAATCGGGACCACCCTATTTTTATTCTTCCGCTGGTGGCGCGACTCGAGGATCAAGCGGGAGCGGATGCAGGCGCTGATGTTCATCATCCTGTCGGTAGCCATCGCACCCATCGGGTTCGTGACGGACTTCATTCTGCCGATCTTCGCCGGGAACACGGCCATCCCGCTCGCCTCCATATGCTTCCTGCCCGTCTCCATGCCGTTCTTCATCTCCATGAGGAGGTACAAGACGCTCAGCATCACGGTTCCCAACGCCTCGGGCTACGTCTTCGACACGGTGACCGTCCCTACCTTGGTGCTGGGCGTGGGCAACGAGGTCAAGCTCGAGAACAGCGCGGCGCTGACCTTCCTGGGTCGAAGCTCCGTCGGCAGGAACATCGCCGAGGTGGTCACGGCGGGGGAGGGACCCCCGGCGCAATCCATGTTCGACCGTGATTTCAAGAGCGAGAAGGTCACGGTCGGCACGCCGGCCGGAGTGAGGATCTGCGACATGCTGCTCGCGATCGAGAACGACGGCTACGGCGACGCGCTGTGCAAGGTCGCCTTGCTGAGGGATGTGACGGAGGATGTGCGGAAGGACGAGATGCTGCAGGAGGCGCTGGGGCAGGCGCACTCCGCCAGCAAGGCCAAGAGTGAGTTCCTGTCCAACATGAGCCATGAGATACGGACGCCCATGAACGCCATCATCGGGATGACCAGGATCGGGCTCTCGGGCATGGACGTCGAACGCAAGGACTACAGCCTGAACAGGATCGACGACGCATCCAAACACCTGCTCGGGGTCATCAACGACATCCTGGACATGTCCAAGATCGAGTCGGGCAAGTTCGAGCTCTCGGACTCGGACTTCGACTTCGAGGAGATGCTCCAGCGCGTCATCGGCGTGGTCAGCTTCCGCGTGGACGAGAAGTCCCAGCGCTTCAAGGCCTACATAGACAGGGACATACCGAGGAACCTGGTTGGGGACGAGCAGAGGCTCGCGCAGGTCCTCACGAACCTATTGGGCAACGCGAACAAGTTCACGCCGGAGAAAGGGCTCATACGCCTCAACTCATACTTCATCGGTGAGGAGGGGGGCGTATGCTCGATCAAGGTCTCCGTGACCGACACGGGCATAGGGATCAGCCCCGAGCAGCAGGCCAAGCTGTTCCAGTCGTTCCAGCAGGCCGAGAGCAGCACGGCGAAGCGGTTCGGCGGGACGGGGCTCGGGCTCACCATCTCCAAGAGCATCGTCGAGATGATGGGGGGGAGCATATGGATCGAGTCCGAGCTGGGCAAGGGAGCGACCTTCAACGTCATCGTCAAGATGAGGCGAGGCGAGGCGAGGAGGCAGAGGTCCCCCTGGTGGGAGATAGACTGGGCGAGGCTGAGGATACTCGCCGTCGACGACGATTACTTCATACTCAAGGACTTCAAGGGGATCATCGAGAAGTTCGGGGCCTCATGCGACACCGCGGGCAGCGCCGCGGAGGCCCTGGCGATCATCGGGAAGGGCGGCCACGACTTCTACTTCGTCGACTGGAGGATGCCGGACATGGACGGCGTCGAGCTTACCAGGATGATCAAGGGCGGGATGGCGGAAGATAAGGACGCCATCGTGATCATGATCTCCTCCTTCGACTACGGCGAGGTCGCCGAGGAGGCCAAGGAGGCCGGCGTGGACACGTTCATGCAGAAGCCCCTGCTCCCGTCGTCCATCGC
>WRCU01000013.1 GCA_009783805.1 Oscillospiraceae bacterium | reverse complement strand
AGGCGCATCCTGCTCGCGGAGGACATGGAGATAAACCGTGAGATAGTGTGCACGCTGCTCGAGCCGACGCTAGTCTCGGTCGTGTGCGCGGAGGACGGCGAAGAGGCCGTGCGTCTCTTCTCCGAGCAGCCGGGCGCTTTCGACATGGTCTTCATGGATATCCAGATGCCGGCGATGGACGGCTATGAGGCAACGCGCGCGATACGCGAGCTCGGAGTGCCGGGGGCCGCGGACGTGCCGATCATAGCGATGACGGCGAACGTCTTCCGCGAGGACGTCGAGAGGTGCCTGGAGTCCGGGATGGACGGCCACGTGGGCAAGCCCATCAACCTGGACGAGGTCGTCGCCAAGATGCGGGCGCATTTAAAATAGGGCCCCATCCGACCAAAGGGAACCACCCGATCATTCAGCCCCATCCGGCCTTAGGGCCCCTTCCACAGCTCCATCGGGTAGGCCGCGTCGGCCTCGTAGGGCAGGCGCACCTTTGACCCGATGCGGGCGGACGCATAGGCGGCGTTGAGCATCCCGAGCACGGCCAGGCCGTCCTCGCCCGTGACCAGCGGCGCGCCGCCCCCGCGGACGCAGGCGATGAAGTGGCCCAGCTCATGCGGGTATCCCTGGTTGAAGGCCTCCTCGAAGGCGGTGAAGCTCCAGCCGCTGGAAGAGCCGGCCTTCTCGCTCGCGTAGTCGTAGCCCTCGGCGCTGTAGGTGAGCGCGGCGTTCCCCTGGAAGAGGTCAGCGTAGCACACGCCCTTCGTGCCGTAGACCTCTATCCTGTCGTCCATGCCGCCGTGCCTGGCCCAACTGTCCTCCGCCATGCAGGTGACCCCGTTGTCGAACTCCACGATGGTGACGGCGTTGTCCTCCGCGTCCGTGATGGCCGAGTGGAGCACGGTCTTCATGTCCGCGTAGACGCTGACGGGCCTGGCGCCCTTGTTCATCCAGCGGAACCAGGCCAGGGCGTGGCAGCCCATGTCCATCATCACCCCGCCGCCGGAGAGGCGCTTGTCATAGAACCACGCGCTGTGCGGGCCGCTGTGCTTCTCGGACTGCTTGAGCATGTAGACTTCCCCTACGGCGCCGGCCGCCACCAGCGCGCGGACCCTCTCGTACTTGGGCGCGAAGCAGAGCTCCTCGGCGTACATGAGCAGCACCCCGGCCTCGCGGCACGCCTTTATCATCTCTTCCGCCTGCCCGGCCGTCAGGGCCAGGGGCTTCTCCATTATGACGTGCCTGCCCCGCGCGGCCGCCTTCAGGCATATGCCGTGGTGCATGAAGTTCGGCACGCATACGTCCGCGACCTCGAAGTCCGCCTCGGCGATCATCCTGTCCGGGTCCGTGTACCGCCCCTTTATGCCGTGCGCGTCCGCGAAGGCGTCCAGCCGGCGCCTGTCGCGGCCGTATACGGCGACCACCTCGGCGTCCCCGACGAACCTCGCGTAGCTCTCCATGTGCACCCCGGCGCAGAAGCCGGTCCCGAACAGCGCGACCTTGGTCCTGTCCCCCATGGCCTACCCCCCAATCATGTGTCTTCCGCGTCGCCGCCCCATACCCTCAGACATATCCCTCGCCGAAGCCGTACCTTTCCGTGATGAAGTCGACGTCCTTGTCCCCGCGCCCGCTGCAGTTGACGAGCAGTGTGCGCGTCCCGCCCTCCCTGGCCATCCTCATGGCATGGGCGATCGCATGGGCGCTCTCGATGGCCGGGATGATCCCCTCGTACCGCGAGAGCTTGAAGAACGCCTCCAGCGCCTGGGCGTCGTCCGCCGAGACGTACCTTACGCGGCCCTCGTCGTGGAGCATGGCGTGCTCTGGGCCCACGCTCGGGTAGTCCAGCCCGCTCGCTATGGAGTAGACCGGCGCGGGCTCGCCGTCGCCGCCCTTGAGCATGTAGCTCTCGAAGCCGTGCATGACGCCCGCGCTGCCGTAGGTGATGCTGGCCGCGTTCTCGCCCTCCCCCGGGCCCCTGCCCATGGGCTCCACCCCATACAGCTCCACGCCCGGGTCGGCCAGGAACGGGGCGAAGATGCCGATGGAGTTGCTGCCCCCGCCTACGCAGGCCAGGACGGCCTCGGGCAGGGAACCGGTCATCTCGATGAACTGCTCGCGGGCCTCGACCCCCACGACCGTCTGGAAGTCGCGGACCATGAGCGGAAACGGGTGCGGGCCGACCGCGGAACCTATGCAGTATATCGAGTCGCCGTAGCTGGCGGCGTACGACTCGAAGGCGGAGTCGACGGCCTCTTTGAGCGTCCTCAACCCGTGGGTCACGGGCACGACCTTTGCGCCCAGGATCCTCATCCTGGTGACGTTCGGGGCCTGCTTGGCTATGTCGACCTCGCCCATGTGGATCTCGCACTCCAGCCCGAAGTAGGCCGCGGCCGTGGCCAGGGCGACCCCGTGCTGCCCGGCGCCGGTTTCGGCGATCAGCCGCCTCTTGCCCATGTGCCTGGCCAGGAGCCCCTCACCCATGCAGTGGTTCAGCTTGTGCGCACCCGTGTGGTTGAGGTCCTCGCGCTTCAAGTATATCTGGCTGCTCCCGATGAGGTCGCTGAGCCTGGCGCAATGGTAGACGGGCGTGGGCCTGCCCTGGAACTCGCGCCTTATGCGCCTCAGCTCGGCGATGAATTTGGCCGAGCGGCTGATGGTGCGGTAGGCCAGGTCTATCTCCGCGAAGGCGGGGACGAGGCCGGGGGGGAGGTAGGCGCCGCCGTATCGTCCGAATCGGCCCTCCCGGTCCGGCTGCCGGCTCAGATAATCCGAGAAGTCCATTCGTTAAGCCCCCCCACATGTGGTATATTCACTCCCGGCGGCCATTCGCCGCGTTTGGGGATATTCTATTAGATGCCCGGCGACACATCAAACACGTTAATCCGCACGCTGTCGCGGTCGGTCCGCGGCCATGTCAGGGAGTCGGCGCTGGCGCCCATCCTCATGGCCTTTGAGGTCGTGATCGAGGTCATCATCCCGTTCGGGATGGCCTCGCTGATCGACGACGGGATCACGGGCGGGGACATGGGCCACGTCGTCAGGATGGGTTCGGCCCTGGCCGCGCTGGCCGCGCTCTCCCTCACGTTCGGCGCGTTCAGCGGCGTCTACGCGGCGAGGGCCTCGGCGGGCTTCGCCGCCAACCTCAGGTCCGACCTCTTCAGAAGGATCCAGGGGCTGTCGTTCCCCAACATGGACAGGTTCCCGCCCTCGAGCCTGATGACCAGGCTGACCACCGACGTGAACAACATCATGATGGCCTACGGCGCGGTCATACGCATGGCCGTGAGGGCCGTCCTCATGGTCTCGTTCGCCCTCGCGATGTCGTTCCGGATAAATTCGAGCGTGGCGCTGGTCTTCGTCGGGGCCATACCCGTGCTGGGCGCGGGGCTCTTCACCATCACGATGAAGGTGCACCCCATCTTCGTCCGGGCCTTCAAGAGATACGACTCCCTGAACAACGTGGTCGGGGAGAACCTGAGGGGCATCCGGGTCGTGAAGTCATACGCCCGCGAGGCGGGGGAGGCGGGGAAGTTCTCGGAGGCCTCGGGCGACATATACCGCGACTTCACGAAGGCCCAGAAGCGCGTCGCGTTCAACATGCCCTTCCTGCAGCTCTGCATATACTCGTGCACCATCCTCATATCCTGGGTCGGGGCCAGGCTGATAGTCTCGGGCTCCATGTCGACCGGTGAGCTCATGGGCATCGTCAGCTACTCGATGATGATACTCATGAGCCTGAACATGCTGTCGTTCGTGTTCGTCATGATCGTCATCTCGCGGACCTCGGCCAAGCGCGTGATGGAGCTGTACGGCGAGGTGCCCGCGATACTCCCACCCGCCAACCCGGTAACGGAGGTGGCGGACGGCTCGATATCCTTCAGCGGCGTGGGCTTCAGCTACGTGGGCGACGCCGGGAGGCTATGCCTCAAAGGGGTGGACCTGACAATCGGGGCCGGCGAGACCGTGGGCATAATAGGGGGGACGGGGAGCGCCAAGTCCACGCTGGTCCAATTGATCCCGCGGCTGTACGACGTCACGTCCGGATCGGTCAAGGTGGGCGGCGTCGACGTCCGGGACTACGACCCCGCGGCCCTGCGCGACGCCGTCGCGATGGTCCTCCAAAAGAACACGCTCTTCTCGGGGACCGTGGCCGAGAACCTGAGGTGGGGCGACGCCCAGGCGACCGACGGCGAGCTGCGCGAGGCGTGCGGGCTAGCGATGGCCGACGGGTTCATCATGGACATGCCGGGGGGCTACGGCGCCAAGGTCGAGCAGGAGGGGCTCAACCTGTCGGGGGGGCAGAAGCAGAGGCTCTGCATAGCCAGGGCGCTCCTGAAGAGGCCCAAGGTCCTGATACTGGACGACTCGACGAGCGCGGTCGACGCGAGGACGGAGGCCGCGATAAGGAAGTCGCTGTCCGAGACGCTGCCCGAGACGACGAAGCTGATCATAGCCCAGCGCATCTCCTCCGTCATGGACGCGGACCGCATCATCGTCATGGACGGGGCGGGCGTGGGCGCCGTGGGCACCCACGGGGAGCTGATGGCAGGCAACGCGGTCTATAGGGAGGTCTGCGCCTCCCAGGCCAGGGGGGTGGGCGACTTCGATGAGGGATAGGCTGAAGACGGCCCGCGGCATCCTGGCGGAGATGACCGGCGCGTACAGGCTCGCGCTCATGGCCGCATTCGCCTTCATACTCGTGAGCTCGGTGGCGGGCGTCGCCGGCTCGTTCTTCATGCGCAGGCTCATTGACGACTGCATCGCGCCGCTCCTGGGGGCGGAGGACCCGTCCTTCTCGGAGCTTATTAGCACGCTCGCGCTGTTGGGCGCGGTCTACGCCGCGGGCGTCGCCTCCACGTTCGCCTATAACCGGGTGATGGTGGAGGTCGCCCAGGGCACGCTCAAGAAGGTCAGGGACAGGATGTTCGCCCACATGCAGACGCTGCCGCTGGGATACTACGACTCGCATACGCACGGCGACCTGATGAGCCGGTTCACCAACGACGCGGACACGCTGCGCGACATGCTCTCGATGACGCTCCCGCAGCTCCTCTCCGGCATCGTCACCGTCACGGCCGTAACCGCCTCCATGCTCATACTGAGCGTGCCGCTGAGCCTCTTCGTCTTCGCCGTGGTGATAGTAATGCTCTTCCTGGCGAGGAAGATGGCGGGCAAGGCGTCCAAGCACTTCCGCGGGCAGCAGAAGGCGCTCGGCGGCCTCAACGGGCTCATATCGGAGATGCTGGGCGGGATGAAGGTGGTGAAGGTCTTCTGCCACGAGGAAGCGGCGCAGGCCGAGTTCGACAGGCGGAACGAGGTTTTCCGGGACCACGTGGCCAAGGCGAACGCCATGACGAACATACTGATGCCCGTCCTCATGAACGTCGGGAACCTGCAGTACGTACTCATAGCCATAATCGGCGGCTACATGGCCCTGAACGGGGTGGCCGGGGTGACGCTGGGCACCATCGCCGCGTTCCTGACGCTCTCGAAGGCGTTCAGCGCGCCCATAGGGATGCTGTCCTCGCAGGTGAACGTGGTGACCATGGCCCTGGCCGGGGCGGAGCGCATACAGGACCTCATGGCGGAGCGGCCGGAGTCGGACGACGGCGCGGTGACGCTGGTGGGCGCCAAAGGGATGGGGGGCGCCCCCGGCGGGCGGACGGGCGCCTGGGCCTGGAAGGTGCCCTTGGGCGCGGACGGCGCGGGGGCGGATGACGGCGGAGAAGGCGCGGACGGCGGGGGAGGCGGCTTCCGGTACGTGCAGGTGCGCGGCGACGTGCGCATGGAGGGGATGACCTTCGGGTACGAGGAGGGCAAGACCGTCATCTCGGACGTGACGATACGCGCCGAGCCCGGGGAGAAGGTCGCGTTCGTCGGGGCGACCGGGGCCGGGAAGACCACCATAGCCAACCTCATCAACAGATTCTACGACCTGGGCGCCGGGAGCATAACGATAGACGGCGTCGACGTCCGCGACATAAGGAAGGGTGACCTGAGGCGGGCGCTGGGCGTGGTCCTGCAGGACACGCACCTGTTCACCGGGACGGTCGCGGACAACATCCGGTACGGGAGCCCGGGCGCGACCGACGCGGAGGTGCGGAAGGCCGCGGAGCTGGCGAACGCGCACGACTTCATATCGAAGCTCCCCGAAGGCTACGAGACAGTGATCACCGGCGACGGGGGCAGCCTGTCGGGGGGGCAGAGGCAGCTCCTGGCGATCGCCAGGGCGGCCGTGGCGGACCCGCCCGTGATGATCATGGACGAGGCGACTTCCAGCATAGACACCAGGACGGAGGCCATAGTGCAGCGGGGCATGGACAGCCTCATGAAGGGCCGCACGGTCTTCGTCATAGCGCACCGCCTGTCCACCGTAAGGGACGCCGACGACATCATCGTGATGGAGGCCGGGCGCATAGCCGAGCGGGGGAGCCATGAGTCGCTCATGGCTGAGGGCGGACGCTACCACAGGCTCTATACGGGGGCGTTCGGGGGCGGCGGCGATCCGCGGGCTTATGTGGGCCCGGGGGCGAACGGCGGGGGCCCGGTCTGATAAAATCCAATAAAACATTTAGTCGGAGGTTACGGATGGCAGACGCTAAGTACGTATGGTTCAACGAAAGGGACGCCTCGAGGAACCCCTATGCCGCGTTCCGGAGGACGCTCGTCGTCTCGGGCGGGGCGGTGAAGGCGGAGCTCAGCGTGTTCGCCGACACCGTGTACAAGCTCTCCGTGAACGGTGAGTTCGTGGGCTTCGGCCCCGTGCGCTTCGACCCGCGCTACCCGCAGTACGACACGTACGACCTCAAGCCTTACCTGCGCGAGGGCAGGAACGTGGTCGCGATCCTCGCGAACTTCCACGGCCATAAGGTTTTCAAGAGCATCCCTTGCCAGGCGGCCATGATAGCCTGGGGGTCCGTGGAGACGGGCGCCGGCCCCAGGACGGACCTGAGCACCGGGAAGGGCGGGTGGAAGTGCGTGCGGCACGCCGCCTTCGACAGGTACACCCCCAAGCTCAGTTTCGCGCTGTTCGCGCAGACCCACTATGACCAGTCACGGTTCGGCGACGGCTGGGAGGGATTGGGCTATGACGACTCGCAATGGCCCGAGGCGGTGGCCTTGGCGGACCAGGGCGCGTTCGGGGAGCTGACCCCCAGGGACATGCCGTTCATGTCGCTCGCCGAGGTGAGGCTTACGAAGAAGACGCGCGTATTCCCCGTCGTGGCCGACGAGGACGTGCATTCGTTCTGGATCCCCCTACCGTCGGAATACTTCGTGGACAACGACCCGGGATGGGTCCCGGCCTTCTGCAAGAGCGTCGCATGGTCGACCTACATATACTCCCCTAAGGGTCAGACGGTGATAGCCGGGGGGAACATACACGAGACGCTGTACGTGAACGGCGCGCCGGCGGGCGGGCGGATGGAGGACGAGATAAAGCCCCTCCGCCATAACTTCGCTCTGCGGCTCAAGGAAGGCTGGAACCACGTGTTCGGGAGCGGGCAGATTGGCGACGTCTACAACGGCTACCTAGGGCTCCCGAAGGGCAGGGGCCTGGTGGTCTCGGCCGACAAGGACATGTCCGGGGCGAGGCCGTTCAGGCACACGAAGGTCCTGCCCGCCGCGGAGGCGGAGAGGTTCGCGGCCATCAAGGCGCCATGGGCCGAGGATGAGGACATATCCTCGATAGGCGGCTGGGTGTACGCGTCGAAGGGCGACCCCGCTGAGGACCCGTGCCGCGAGTCCAGCTGGGTCACCTACGGGCCGACCGTCGAGGCCCTGGACCCGGAGGGCGTCGACGGCCGCGTGTTCCCGAAGGCGCTGTACCCGGACGGGTTCACGGTGGCCGTAGAGCTCGACCACATGATGCTGCTGTTCCCCCGCCTGGCATTGAAAGGGGCCGACGGGGCCAAGGTCGACATCGCGTACAACGACAGGTACGTCCGCGACGGCAGGCACGTGAGGCAGCAGTCATGGATACCGTTCGCCGACCGCCTGTCCTGCTCGGGCGGCGCCATCGACTACGAGCCCGTCCAGCCCAGGGGCTTCAGGGTCATGAACATTACCGTGAGGGGCGCGTCGGGCGACGTGACGCTGGAGAGGCTTACCTTCCGCTCCGCCCACTACCCCGTCGACAAGGTGGGCAGGTTCGAGTGCTCCGACCCGGCCTTGAACAGCATCTGGGAGTACTGCGCCAGGACCCAGGCGATAAACATGGAGGACGGGTACGACGACTGCGTGGACCGCGAGCGCGGGATATACACGCTGGACGTGCTGGTGCAGTACCACAACAACCTGGCCTGCTTCGGCGACCACAAGGTCATGAAGAGGGCCCTGGAGCTGTACGCCCAATCGGCCTACAAGGACGGGATGTTCCGCTGCGTGTACCCGAACACGGGCAGGTACACGCTCCCGGACTTCGCGCTGTACGCCGTCATCGGCTTCG
Organism: Oscillospiraceae bacterium; assembly: GCA_009783805.1. GTDB lineage: Bacteria > Bacillota > Clostridia > WRCU01 > WRCU01 > WRCU01. The sequence goes on along the minus strand of WRCU01000013.1, from coordinate 5,831 downwards.
CGGACTACCACGCCCAGACGGGCGACGCCGCGACCGTGAGGGCCTGGTGGGGCGAGCTGAGGACGAACCTCGCACGGTTCAGCGCCCTGGCCGACGAGAGGGAGGACCTCCTCATGAACGGCGACAGGCCCGACAGGAAGAACCCAGACCCGGCGGACAGGCGGACGGGCCACCTGGGGGACGGCGGCTGCTCCGTATCGAACGGCATAAACTGCATATACAGCAGCCTGTACCTGATAGCGCTCCGCTCAGCCTCCGCCATGGCGAAGGCCATAGGGGAGGCGGGCGACGCCAAGGAGTACGACGGCCGCATCGCCATACTCGAGAGGTCCATACCGGAGGCCTTCTGGAGCGATGAGGCCGGATGCTTCTCGGACAACACGGAGATGACCCACTTCTCGCCGCACGCGTCGCTCTTCGCGTTCAGGGCGGGCGCGGTGCCCGAGCATAGGCTGGCGCCGATGAGGAAGGCCGTCGCCAAGAAGCTCTCGCCGTTCTTCGCGAACGGGTACGACTATAAGGGCGGCGTGGGCTTCACGCTCAGCTACGGCTACTACATGTTCGACACGCTATATAAGGCGGGCATGCATGAGGTCGCCGAGAGCTGCATGCGCGAGGGCTGGGGCTACTTCCTCGCGCAAGGGCTCGTGACGACGCCGGAGCACCCGAACATGAGCGAGAGCCAGTGCCACGCGTGGGCGGCCAGCCCGGTCCACGTCCTGTCCAAGCACCTCCTGGGGGTGGACTTCAACGCGCTGGACGGCTACGACAAGGTCACCATCGACGTCAAGCCTTCCACGGACAGGGTCGAGTGGGTCAAGGGCGTGTACCCGCACCCGTGGGGCGGCATCGAGGTGGAATGGCATAAGGAGGATGGGAAGGTCGTCTTCGACAAGGTCGCCGTGCCCGAAGGCGTGACTTACAGGCTCGCGTGAAGGGTGGTGCGTGACGGTGGCGGGATCGGTGGGCGATGGCGGCCGCGGCGCGGCCTATGCGGGCCGCCTGAGGATGCCGGATGATAGGGGGATATATGGCTGACATGCCCATGAAGGATGCGCGCGGGGCGGCCGAGAGGATCAGGGATTGCCTCGTCGGGGCCGTGATAGGCGCGGAGTTCGGGATGCTGGAAATGCCGCGCATAGGGGGCTTCGCGACGGCCGACAAGCTGGGTGAGGCCTTGGGCTGGGCCGTCGACTGGGACAAGGCGGTCGCACAACCGAAGGGTAATACGTGGGTGACCTCGCTGACGCCGCTCCTGCGGGTAGCCGCCGACGCATACATAAGGAAGGGCGGACGCGCCTTGCCGGAGGACTTCGCCGCCGCCTTGGCGGCCGACGAGAGCCTCGCGGAGAGGGCTTCATTCAACCTACTGGACGTGTACTCGGCCATCGAGCGGCTCCGGGAGGGGGTCCCCGCCCGGATGAACGGTATCGGGGCGTGCCCTTACGGGACGATATGCGTGGCCATGGTGGCGGTGGGCGCGTTCCACGCGGGCGACCCGGAGCAGGCCTACATAGACGGGGCCGAACTGGCCGCCGTCGTGCAGAGGCGGCCGGCCGTCGATTGGGCCGCACTAACCGCGGCGGCGGTGGCGGACTCGCTGCGCGCCGGGAGGGATGCGGCCCAGGTCGTCGGGACGGTCAGGGATTTGGCGTTCAAGTATTGCAAGGACGCCTACTATGATCTGAACAAAGGCATCAGGGACGCGGAGGGCCTGGACGACGTGGCCTTCCTGAACCGGCTGGTGGGGTCGGGCCGATCCTACTTCCGGGTGTACCGCGGTGAGGACCCGATCGCCGCGGTATCCGTGATCCTCACGAAGGCGGGCGGCGACCCGGAGCGGGCGCTCAGGCTGGCGGCCGTCAGGGCGACGTCCGACGCGGCCGGCGCGGAGCCGGAGATTAACGCGCCCATAGTGGGAGCGGTGATCGGCGCGCTGCACGGCATGCGGGCCTTCGATTGGGCGGGCGTCCCCGACAGGGTGTTGGGCCTGGCCGAGGGGATCACCCCGCTGGCGGGCGTGGCCGCGGATTACCTGGCCTCGCGCGTGGCGGTCGCCGCGGAAACCAGGAAGGTCGCCGAGGCTGTGGGGACGGAGGGCGGCAGCCTGCTGCACGAGAAGGTGCTGGGCTGCATGCTGGCGGGCGCGATCGGCAATGCCATGGGATCCCCAATGGAATCGAAGATGTACCATGAGATAGACGCCCTGCACCCGGGCGGCGTCCTGACGGTCCTGGAACCGTGGAGGCTGGAGGCGGAGGACGACAACCAGGTCGCCATGATGCTCCTGGAAGCCTACATAGGCAGGGACGGACTGCCCGCCACGGCCCACGACTACGGGGAGCAATGGAAGAAGCTGATGGACAGGGACATGTACTTCTATTGCCTCCGCAATACGTACGACCTCCTAAACATGGGCATGGAAGCCAGGCTCTGCGGCCAATGGAACCTCGTCACGGGGTCCAGCGTCATGTGCATGGAGCCTGTGGGGCTGTACCACATGGCCGACGCGGGCAACGCGTACATGGACGGGACGTCGATGAGCTACATGAACCAGCGCGGGCTGGACGTGGTTGCGGCGGCCATACTGGCGGCCGCGACGTCGGAGGCCATGCGCTTGGGCGCGACGGCCGAATCCGTGGTGGCCGCGGCGCTGGCGGCCGCCCCGAAGGGCAAGGCGGCGACCTTTGACAGGAGGGTCGCCGATACCCCGTATGACTACCTGTCGAAGTGCGCCGAGATAGCCGGCGGATATGACGACGTATTCGCCGTCCGGGCGGAGCTGTATGAGAAGTGCCTGCTATACCACATGATAGACCCTCTCGAGCTCCTGGGGTTCGCGTTCGCCATGCTGCTCATATCCAAGGGCGACGTAAGGGCGGCCGCCATAGGCGGGACGAACGTGGGCAGGGACTCGGACACGATCGCCGGCCGCGCGGCCATGCTCGCCGGGGCGATATCGGGCGTCGGCAACGTGCCCAAGGAATGGGTGGACATGGTCAGCCCGAAGGCGCTGGCCAGGATAGAGGGCAACGCGAAGAAATTCTCCGATCTGATCATAAAGGGCAAGGTGCCCATGATGGAGGACCGGCTCAGATCGATGGGGTGCCATGGATAATCGGGAGCGGGCGATAAAAGCCGCGCATTACAGGCCGGTGGACAAGCTGCCCCTTACGCCCGGTGGGCCGAGGGAGTCGACGCTCGCCAGGTGGCGGGCCGAGGGCCTGCCCGAGGGGGCCGACTGGTACGCCCATATTTTAGGTGAGGCCGGCGTGCCTTATGAGAGGCCCGTCGGCTACGTCCCGCACCACGTCGATACGAGGATGGTCCCGACCTTCGAGGAGGAGGTCCTGAGCCATGAGGGAGGGCACTACATAGTGCGCGACTGGATGGGGGCCGTGACGGAGATATCCGACGAGTTCGACTACACGTACATACGCGGCGCAAAGGACTTCGTCACCCGGAAGTGGCACTCATTCCCGGTCAGGGATAGGGCCGACTGGCCTGCGATGCGCGCCAGGTACGACCCGGACGAACCGTCGCGCTACCCGGCCGACGCCGGCGGGCTGAGGGAAAGGATGGAGGGCAGGGGCTACGCGTCCAGGCTTTCGGTCAACGGCCCCTTCTGGCAGATGCGAGAGTGGATGGGGTTCGAGGGCCTATGCATCGCGCTCATGGACGACCCCGCATTCGTGGCTGAGATGGCCGAATTTTGGCGCCTCTTCATTGCGAAGGTCATAAGGCGGGCCGCGTCCTTGATCCCGTTTGACTTCCTCTGCATATCCGAGGACATGGCCTACAAGGCGCACGCGATGATCTCGCCCGCCATGGTGCGCGAATACTGCGCGCCGGCGTACAGGGAGTGGGGTGACATCGCGCGGGGGCATGGCGTCTCCGTCGTCTCCGTCGATTCGGACGGCTACGTAGGCGAGCTCATCCCCATATGGGTGGAGTCGGGCGTGGACATGAACGAGCCGCAGGAGGTCGCGGCCCACAATGACGTCAATGAGTACAGGGTTAGGTACGGCAGGGACATGGCGTACGGCGGCGGGATAGATAAAAGGGCCATCGCGGCCGGCGGGGCCGTGATGGAGGCCGAGGTCAGGAGGGTCGTCGAGCCTTTCATGCGCGCTGGGGGCGGGCTGCTGCCCGGGTGCGACCATGGCGTGCCGCCGGACATATCGCTAGGGAACTTCGTCGAATACACAAGGCTGCTGGCAAAGCTGACCGGCTGGCTATGACCGTAGCGGGCGGCGATCCGCCGTGCCGTCATATTCGGATAGGGAAAGGGAGGCGAGAGGATGTACAAGGCGATAGCGCCCGGGGCCGTAGGGCACGGGAAGGGGTTCATGGATTCGGCGGAGACGATCGCCAGGCACGGCTACGAAGGATATTGGTTCGACATCGTGGGGGATTCGGCCTTGGCCGCCGAGGATGTGAGGGGGACGCTAGCGAAGGCCGGCCTGAAGGCGGCCGGCTTCAACCTGCCCGTCGAGTTCCGGGGGGACGCGGCGAGGTTCGAGGACGGGCTGGCGAAATTGCGCGGGTACGCCGAATACGCCGAGTCGATCGGCGCGAAGCGGTGCATCACGTGGATAGTCCCCTTCTCGGACGCGCTGTCCTATGAGGAAAATTTCAAGATTCACCGCGACCGCCTGCGCAAGTGCTGCGAGGTGCTCGGCGAACACGGCATACTGCTCGGCCTGGAGTTCGTCGGCCCGCCGAAGCTGAGGAAAGGGAAGAAATACTCGTTCGTGCACAACCTCGATCAGGCGCTTGAGCTATGCGAGGCGATAGGCACTGAAAACGCGGGCCTGCTCCTCGACTCGTTCCATTGGGACCTGGCCGGCCAGGTCAAGGAGGACTTCGGGAAGGTGTCGCCGGACAAGGTGGCGCTCGTCCACATAAACGACGCGGTCGCGGGCCTGAGGGCGGATGAGCAGGAGGACCTCGTTCGCCGCCTCCCCGGTGAGACGGGCGTCCTGAGGATCGGCGAGTTCCTCGGCGGGCTGGCCTCGATCGGGTATGACGGCCCGGTGTTCGTGGAGCCTTTCGAGCCCAAGCTGTCCAAGATGACCTTTGATGAGGCCCTGAAGGCGGTCATGGATTCCATGGTCAAGGTCTGGCCGAAATAGCGGAAATGAATGGGCCCCGATTTTTATCGGGGCCTTCGCCTACGCCTCCTCGAAGTCGGAGAGGGCCTTAATGAGCGACTCGACGTCCGCGGCCTTGCGCATGCGCCCCATCCTTACGGCTTCGGCCTCCAACAGCCTCTCGACCCGCGCGAGGACCCCCGGCAGATGCTCCCTGGGGAACTTGACCGCCCCATTCTCATCCATGTGGATCACCTCGCCGGGCGCGACGCCCATGCCGGCCACGGTGACGGGGACGTTGACGGCCTGTATCACGAAATCGCCGTGGCCCGCGGTCACGCCTTTGATGAGGTACTGGAACCCCATCCCGCGTATCTCGTCTATGTCCCTCGAAGGCCCGTCCGATATGACGCCGACGGCGCCGGCCACCTGCATCGCGGTCGTCATGTTCCCGCCGCTCACGGCGCACTTGCCCATGTAGCGGTCGGGGAAGTTGGCCTTTATAACGACTATGGCCGGCTTAGGGTTGGCGTCGATGGCCCTGAGCACGTCGTTGAACGTGACGCGGCTGGCGTGCTTCTGCGGCGGGCCCATGACGAACGTGACGGCGTAGCCCACCGAGCGCCCCAGTTCGGGGTACATGCAGCGCAGCGAGTCGTCCGTGTACCAGTCGCTCTCCCAGGGGTCATACAGCCCCAGGCACAATTCCCTGTTGTCCGGGTAGGTGGCGACCACGTT
>WRCU01000012.1 GCA_009783805.1 Oscillospiraceae bacterium | reverse complement strand
GGAGCGCTTCTCGTCCGAGGTGACCTTCTCACCGAACATGCGCAGGCTGCAGGATGAGGCGGTCGCCAATTCCCAGGGCGGGCGGGTGAACCTATCCAGGCCGGAGATAGCGCCCGCCGACTACGTAAGGTTCGGCCAGTCGGACCTCCTGAGCGGGGCCATATACACGGCTGAGGCGCGCGCGAACAGCGACTCGCTCACCGCGATCGACGAGGAAAAGGGCGGCGGCGGCGGGCCCATGGTGATGGGGTCCGGCGGCAGGCCGGGCATGGGGGAGGGCCAGGGCGATCCGAACCTGCCTGAGGCGCAGGGGACCCAATACTACTTCAAGCTGATCGCGGGGCAGTACGGCGACTTTGAGAGGAAGCTCCGTGAGCTGGACGAGGGGGCGTTCCCTGCCGAGGACGACGAATGCATGGTGAGCGCGGACCTGCTCGAGAGCAGCGGCCTGGCCGTGGGGGACACGATTTTTGTGACGTCCTCGGTGATGGTGCCGGGCGCCGACCCGTCTGAAGGCATAGCCGAGGTAGGGATGGAATGGGAGCTCAGGATAGTGGGGACCTACAAGGACGCGACGGATGAATACTCGGACGGCTACATGCAGAACGCCTACACGAACAGGCGGAACGAGATAATAGTGACGTTCGACGCGATGGCGGGCAAGATGGTCGACGGCGCCATAGGGATCAGCGTCGGCGCGAGGTATTTTTTGCGGAACCCCGGGCTGCTGGAGGAGTACGCCGCGGAGGTGTATGCGAAGGGCCTGAACCCCATCTACGACGTGACCACGGACTCGGGGAACTACGACAAGGTGGTGGGCCCGGTCGAGAGCCTGAAGGGCATATCAGTGGCTTTCGCCGCCTTGGTCATAGGGTTCGGCGCCGTGATCCTGGCCCTGCTCTCATCCATGGCCGTGCGCGAGAGGAAGTATGAGATAGGCGTGCTTAGGGCGATGGGCATGAGGAGGTCCAAGGTGACGCTGGGCATCTGGGCGGAGACGTTGGCGGTCACCGTGCTCTGCCTCGCCCTTGGGTTGGGGGTGGGGGCGGCGGTCGCCCAGCCCGTGACCGACGTGATGCTCCGGCAGCAGGTGGAGGCGGCCGAGAAGGCTGAGGCGGCCATAGCCGACAACATGCCGGCCGGCCCGATGACCGTCCGGTCCATGGGCGGCATGCGGATCGGGGGCGGGGAGCAGCGCGTGGAGGCGGAGCCCCTGAGCGAGCTCGACGTCTCGCTCGGGCTGGGCACACTGGCCGAGATCGCCGCGGTCGCTCTTTTGCTGACGTCCATGGCCGGGGTGATCGCAACGCGCAAGATAACCAAGTACGAGCCGATCAAGATTCTGATGGAAAGGAACTAGGTGGCGAGCATGGAAGGGATCCTGACGCTGGACAACGTCTCGTACCGGTATGAGGGGGCGAAGGCCCAGGTATTGAAGGGCGTGAACGCCGTGTTTGAGATGGGGAAGCTGTACGCCATAGTCGGGAAGTCGGGTGCGGGCAAGTCCACGCTGCTGTCCCTGCTCTCGGGCCTGGACCTGGCCACGGGCGGTGAGATAACGTACAAGGGAGAGGCGATGTCCAAGGCCGACCGCGACGCCTACCGGGCGAAGGGCGTGGGCGTGGTGTTCCAGAGCTATAACCTGCTCACGAACGCCACGGCCCTCCAGAACATCGTGCTCTCGATGAACATAAGCGGGTCGCCCGAGTATGATAAGAAAGGCTTCGCGTACGCGCTGCTCTCCAGGATGGGGATAGACCGGGAGACGGCCGACAGGAAGGTGCTGAGGCTCTCCGGCGGCGAGCAGCAGAGGGTGGGCATCGCAAGGGCGATGGCGTCCGACCCGCCCGTCCTGATCGCCGACGAGCCCACGGGCAACCTTGACAAGGACACGGAGGAGGCGATACTGTCGGCCTTCTCCTCGCTGGCGCGCGAGGAAGGCAAGTGCGTGATCATCGTCTCCCATTCGAGGAAGGTGGCCGCCATAGCCGACGTGGTCTTCGGCATCGCCGACGGTGCCATGACGGAGCTGAGGAAGCCTAAAGCGTGAGCAGGTAAAGGAAGTGCGCGTCGTCCATCGGGTACGTCACATATATCCGGGGCAGCCTGAATAGGTCGTCGCCGACCCGGACGCCCCGGGTCACGGTGGTGAAAGCCGCCTCAAAGCCGGCGTCCATGGCCGCCTGCACGACGGCGTAGCCGCTCTCGCCGTTCGGGTATGAGAGGTACTTGGAAGGGAGGCTTTCCTGGGCCCTCCTGAAGTCGGCGAGCAGGGCCTCGTAGGAGAAGTTGGTGAGCGGGTCGCCGTGCATCCTGTACGTGTGGCTCTCGAAGTCGAACGCGTCGGCGAACTCCGATATCTCATGCCTGGTGAGGTGCTGCTGCGCCAGCGGTGCGAAAGGCACATCGGCCGTCTCCTCAATGCGGCCGACCAAGGTGAAGAGCGTCGCCTTATAGCCGAATTCGCGCAGGATCGGGGCAGCGTAGTATATGTTCGACCTGTACCCGTCGTCGAAGGTGATGACCACGGACTTTTGCTGGACCACCCGTTCCCCGCGCACGTACTCAGCCAGCTCGCTTACGGTGATCACGTCGTACCCGTTGTCCCTGATGAGCTGCCTCTGCCTGCGGAACTCCTCGGTCGTGGTCGTAATGATGTTGTTCGCATATTGCGAGCCGTAGCGCTCCTCCCGCGTCAGTATGTGGTGGTATATGAGCACGGGTATGCGCGGGACCGATTGCGGGGCGACGCTGACCGCGAAGTCCTTGTGGTAGGCCCCACCCTTGGAACCGCCCTCAACGACGGCTCTGACGACGGCGGTCCCCGCCGCCTTCGCCGTCAGCCTGTCGCCGGCGATCACCGCGCCCGTCCCGCCGCTGTTCACCATGACCCAGGTTATCGCCTTGCTCGTGGAGGAGGCGGGCACGACGTCGCCTCTCAGGGTCAGCGACGCGCCCACCGTTACCGTCGACGGCAGGCCCAGGATGTCCCCGACGGGCACATAAGGAGTTTGGCGGACGCCGCCGTTCACGCCCAGCACGATCGTGGACCCTACCTCGGCGTGGCTGCCTGAGGGGGGCGTGACCGTCAACACGGCCCCCACGGGGGCCGCCTCGCTGAATGACTGGACCCTGACCGTGCGGAACCCTTGGCTGGAGAGTATGGCCTCGGCCTCGGACGCCTGCCTGAACGAGACGTCCGCTATGTACATGGCCTTCGGGGCCGACCGGGCCCCGTAAGGCGGGCCCGCGTACGGCAGCGCGTCATCGGCGACCGTGACCGTCTCGGGTCCGCCCGCGGTTTGGCCCGACCCGCCTTCCGCCCCTAGGGCGGCCGCCGCGTCGGCTTGGTCCGCGCCATGCCCGGGCCCGTCGCCGCCACCCGACGCGATGAGGTGGGCTCGGCCGGCCCCATCGGCTTGGCTGGGCAGGCCGCCCGGACCGTGGCCGTCCCGTCCGATGCCTAGATACGTGGTTATGAAGACCGCGATGGAGGCGACGCAAAGAATGATGGCCAGGCGCAACCTGATTTTCTGCGTAAGCATAGTCACCTTCGCCCATACCGGGAAGGCCGCGCCTATGGCGACCTTTTGGGAAGCTACTGGTGAGAATCGAACTCACAACCTGATCATTACGAATGATCCGCTCTGCCGTTGAGCCACAGTAGCGTGGTGAAGTCGGGTGGGCCGCGGATGGGCCCGGTGGGCCGGCTTTGGGCTCGGTCAGCCGCGGCCGTGGCCTAGGCTCAGTCAATTACAGTATATGAAGGGGAAGCCCTTGTCAACAGCGGGAGGCCCTTCGGGTGCCTGCCCATGGCGGTTGAACGGGCCATGGCGTTGGGATAGAATGTCGTTGCCGATGACGGTCGGCCCAGCCACAAAATGAGCGAGGTGCGGCATCCATGGTGAGTTCGGGGGACAGGAAGATACTGCGGGAACTGGCGAAGGCCAGGGCCGAATTGGCGGCCACGGACGAAAACAAGGAGCGGGCTGCCAGGGCCAGGGACATAAACAGCCTAAGGCCCAGCAGGCCCATCGTCTGGATCGAAGAAATCCCCTGGCATGAAATGGACATCGACGGGGAGCTTAAGACGGTCTGCGAGGGCGAGGAGGCCAGGAGGATCGAGTACGGCCTCAGGACGACGCTCTTCCGGTGGAGGCATTTCCGGGCCGACATGGTGGTGGAGGACGCCTATTACGTATACAAGGCGTTCACGGCGACGGATACCGGGTTCCGCACGAAGGAGACGATCCTCGCGAAAGATGAGAGGAACCACATAGTCTCGCACAGCTACGAGGACGTGATGGACACGGAGGAGAAGCTGGGCGTATTGAAGAAGACAGTGGTGACCGCCTATCCCGAGAAGGACGAGGCCAACCTCGCGGTCGCGCAGGACATGTTCGGCGACATCATGCCCATAAAGATGCGCGGCTACGGGATATATTGCAACACATGGGACGACATAAGCAGGGTGCGCGGGGTGGGGCCGGTCCTGCTCGACATGGTGGATAACCCCGGGTTCGTGCACAAGATGGTCTCGCGGCTGATGGACATAACGGTCGACAGGTACGAGCAGATGGAAAGCCTGGGGCTGCTGGACTTTGACACGGCCTCGGTGCACTGCACCCCGGCCGCGGTGGACGGGCTGCCGACCGCGGACTACGACGGCGGCAAGGTCCGTTTCAAGGACGTATGGTTCCGCGGCATGGCCCAGATGTTCTCGACCGTCTCGCCCGAGATGCACGAGGAGTTCGACATCCGCTACATGAGGAGGCTCATGGACAGGTGCGGCCTGGCATACTACGGTTGCTGCGAGCCCCTGGACGCCAAGCTGGACCTCTTGATGGCCATACCCAACATGCGCAAGCTGGGCGTCAGCCCGTGGTCGAACGTGAGCCTGAACGCCGAGAAGATGGGCGGCGGGTACGTCTACTCCCGCAAGCCGAACCCGGCGTTCGTTGCGGGCGACTACGTGGCCGAGCACGTGAGGTCCGAAACCGAGGAGACCATAAAAGCCTGCACGCGCTACGGATGCCCGTATGAGTTCGTGCTCAAGGACATCAGCACGGTATCCTACAAGCCGGGCAACCTCATAGGGTGGACGAAGACCGTCATGGACACCATAGACGGGTACTACGGCCGCAGCCCGCGGTAGGGGCGGCATGGGGGCGGATCGGATTGGCTGAGAAGGGCGCTCGCGACGAGTCCATGCTGCCGAAGGCATGGAAGGCCATGCTCGGGCCGGCCGACTACGTCCCCGTGGTGGTCAGGAGCGTCGAGAGGGTCCACGACGTCACCTGGACGATGGGGCCGAGCATACACGAGCATTACGAGATGGTATACATGAAGTCGGGCAAGGCCGTATTCGACATCGAGGGCGACCAGGTGGAGATAGGGCCCAACGACATGATAATCATCAAGCCCAATAAAAGGCATATGTTCGCCGTCCGCTCCAAGGAGTGCGACTTCTTCGTCCTCAACTTCGGCTTCACGGACAGCAGGGACAAGAGCATATCCGAAGTTTCGCTCGGGGAGTTCATAGATTTCCTGGAAGGGCGTGGGGCGGGGCCTTACCTCTTCCTGAAAGTCAACCAAAAAAACGACATCATCTCGGTGGTCGAACGGGTGGTGAATGAGGGCGACAACGACGACATAGGCGGGGGCTTCATGTCCAGGCTGCTCGTCATGGAGCTGTTCGTCCTCATCTCGCGCGCGCTGAAGAGGGAGTGGGAGAACAGCCTCAGGAAGATGGGCTACAAGAGGAACGAATTGATACGCAGCGCGGTGGGCTACATAGACAACAACTACGAGAGGAACATAAGCCTTAAGGACATATCGCGCTTCGTCTTCCTGAGCCCCAGCTACTTCACGCGAGCCTTCAAGGAGGAGACGGGGATGAGCCCGATAAACTACCTACTCCGCAGGCGGATAGGCAGGGCGTCGGAGCTGCTGCTGACCACCGACAGGAAGGTGAGCGACATAGCTCTGGCCGTGGGGTTCTCCAACCAGCAGCGGTTCAACGACATATTCAAGAAGAACATGCGCGTCTCGCCGCTCAGGTACAGGAAGGATGGGGCGGGGCCTGAAACTCCTTGACCATCTTGGCCCGCACGTACCCCCGCTCATCGGACGTCGACTCGACGTAGTAGCCGAACTTGTAGTAGAACCTGACCAGCTCGCCGTACCTCGATGCGGTGTATAGGCAGGCCTTCCTCACCCCCAGCGACGGCAGCAGCTTGTCCAGCATCGACATGATGGAGGAGCCTATCCCCATGCTCTGGTAACCCCCGACCACCCCGAACCGGCTGATGTGCGCCTCGCCCCCCGGCGTCAGCTCAAACCGCACCGTGCCTACGGGGACGCCGTCGACCGAGGCGACGTAGACCTCCTTGCGGCCTATGTCGAGCAGCGTGACGCCCTCACCCTCGGCGAGGGCCTCGAGGCTGCCGCCGGACCCGTGGATGCCCGAGTCGTCCGCGTACTTCGAGAAGGCGTCCTTGACTATCCGCGTCACCGCGCCCGCGTCGTCCGGGCCGGCCTTCCTGATTATGAACGAGTATCCGTGCATAGGTGGCCCCCGTACCTGTCCATCAGCGCGCACATGATCGCCTTCTGCGCGTGCAGCCTGTTCTCGGCCTGGTCGTATATGGCTGAGGCCGGGCCGTCCATGACCTCGCCCGTCACGTCGAGGCCCCGATAGCCCGGCAGGCAGTGCATGAAGATCGCATCGCCGGCGGCCGCGGCCATCACCGCCGCGTTCACCTGATACGGGCCCAGGTCCTTGATCCGGGACTCCTTGTCGCCCTCCTGTCCCATGCTGACCCATGTGTCGGCATAGACGACGTCGGCGCCCGAGGCGGCCTCCATGGGGTCCTCCGTCAGCGTCACCGTGCTGCCGGTCTGAGAGGCGTCGGCCATCGCGCCCTCGACGACCGCCCCGTCCACGCGGTAGCCCTTGGGCGAGGCCACGGCTATGTCCACGCCGAACTTCGGGCACGCCTGCACCAGGGAGTTCGCCACGTTGCCGCCGTCGCCGAGGAAAGCCAGCTTGAGCCCCTTGAACCTGCCCTTGCGTTCGTATACGGTCATGAGGTCCGCGAAGGCCTGGCATGGGTGCATAAGGTCGGTCAGCGCGTTTATCACGGGCACGGACGAATGCTCGGCCAGCTCCAGCATGTCGGCGTGCGAGGCGGTCCGGAACATGATGCCGTCCACGTACCGCGAGAGCACCTCCGCGGTGTCCTTGAGCGTCTCCCCGCGGCTCGTCTGCAGGTCGGCCTCGCTGAGGAAGAGGGCCTGACCCCCCAGCTGGTACATGCCCACCTCGAACGATACCCTGGTGCGCGTGGAGGGCTTCGCGAATACCATCGCGAGCGTCCTGCCTTCCAGATGCCTATGGCCGATGCCCTTGCCGGTCTTCAGCTTCAGCCTGATGGCCAGGCTGAGCAGCTCGTACATCTCCTGTATCGTCACGTCTTTCAAGTCGATGAAGTCCTTCACGGCAAACCCTCCCCGTCCGATCCTTAAGCCCCATGCGCCCATTCGCCGACGTCAACCCAGCTCCTCGGCGAGCGCGCCCACCAATCCGTCTATCTCCCGCCTCGTCACTATCAGCGGCGGGAGCAGGCGCGTCACGCGACTTCCGGCCTTCCCCACCACATAGCCCCTCTTAAGCATCGAGGCGACGACGTCCGATGAGTCCCTCTCAGCCAGTTCTATGCCCACCATTAGGCCCAGCCCCCGTATGGCCGTCACGCCAGGGCTGCCCGCCAAGGCCCTATTTAGCTCCGCGATCAGGTATGAGCCCATAGCCGCGCTGTTGGCGACGAGGCCCTCGCCGACGATCACGTCGATGACGGCGAGCGCGGCCGCGCACGCCAAGGGCCCGCCGCCGTATGTCGTCCCGTGGTCCCCGGGGCCGAATCCGGTCGCCGCCTCCTCGGTGGCGCACATCGCCCCTATCGGGAACCCGCCTCCCAAGGCCTTCGCCAAGGTGACTACGTCGGGCTTGACGCCGTAGTGCTCATGCCCGAGCATCCTTCCGGTCCTGCCCATGCCCGTCTGTATCTCGTCGAATATGAGCAGGATGCCCGCCTCGTCGCATATGCCCCTTACCTTCTTTAAGTAGCCATCTTCCAATGGATGTACGCCGCCCTCCCCTTGGACGGGCTCGACTATGGCCGCGGCGACGTTCGGGTTGGAGGAGGCCATCGATCCGAAGGCGTCCGCGTCGTTGATGGGGCAATAATGGTACCCGCGTATCAGTGACTTGAATGGGGCGTGGAACGCGTCCTGGCCGGTCGCGGCCAGGGTGCTCATCGTCCTGCCGTGGAAGGAGCCTCGGAGCGAAATAATCTCGTTCCGCTCGGGGCGGCCCTTCTTATGCCAATACATCCGGGCCAGCTTGAACGCGGCCTCGTTGGCCTCGGCGCCGCTGTTGCCGATGAAGGCCCTCCCCATCGAGGTGATGGCGCATAGGCGTTCGGCCAACAGGGCCTGACCTTCGATATAATAATGGTTCGAGACGTGCATGAGCCTCGAGGCTTGGGCCGCGATCGCCGCGACGACCTTCTCGTGGCAGTGGCCGACGGCGTTGACGGCCACCCCGCCGAAGAAGTCCAGGTACCTCCGCCCTTCGGTGTCCCATAGATGCATGCCGCGCCCCTCGGTAAAGCAGATGGGGGTCCTCGGCCCAAAGGCGTTCGCATAGTACCTTTCGTCCAGGCCCACTATGTCCCGTAAGCCTAGCCTGCCGCCCGACCCACCCGCATGCTCAGTCATCCCCGCCATCGACCCGCACCCCCCCCGTGATCATGGTCCCTATCCCTTTGTTCGTGAATATCTCCAATAATATTGCGTGGGGGATCGTTCCGTCGAGGATATGGGCCTTCCCCACGCCGCCCGATATGGCGTCGATGCAGCACATGACCTTAGGGATCATCCCGCCCGATATCACCTTGTCGGCTATGAGGCGCATGGCCTCCCCCCCCGCCAGGGCTGAGTAGACCTCCCTGTCCCCCCCCATTATGCCCTCCACGTCGGTAAGCAGGATCAGCTTCTCGGCGCCCATCGCCGAGGCCAGCCTGCCGGCCACCGTGTCGGCGTTTATGTTGTATGACTGCCCCGCCCCGTCGGCCCCTATCGGGGCGACCACGGGTATGTACCCGCCGGCCGAGAGCCGTTCGAGCAGCTCGGTCCTGACCTCCGTTATCTCCCCGACGAAGCCCAGGTCGGCCTCGGTCCCGTCGTCGAGCCTCGTCAGCCTGCGGCAGCCGACGATCCCGCCGTCTATCCCGCAGACGCCGACCGCCCTGCCGCCCTTGGAATTGAGCATCGAGACGATCTCCTTGTTCGTTTTGCCCACGAGCACCATCTGCGCCACCTCCATGGTCAGCGCGTCCGTCACGCGGAGCCCGCCCACGAAGGTGCTCTCCACCCCATAGCTCTTCAGCGCCCTGCTTATGTCAGGGCCGCCGCCGTGGACCACGATGGGGTTCAGCCCTATGTACTTCAAGAGGGTGATGTCCTCCATCACGGAGTTCACCAGCTCGCCGCTGACCATGGCGTTGCCGCCGTACTTTATGACCACCGTCTTCCCATAGAGCCTCTGCATGTATGGGAGGGCCTCTATCAGTATCCCCGCCTTCCTTATCAGCTCATCCATGGTCCGCGCCCCCCTCCGTCGTCACCGCCTGACAGCGCGCCGCGCCTTCCGAATGAAAGGCCGGCGGCCTCGCCTATCCCCCTGGAGGCCGTCATATGCGCCATCCCGGCCCGTCCAGCCCGGCGGACTCGGGGAGCCCCGCCATCACGTTGAGCGACTGCACGGCCTGGGAGGCGGCTCCCTTGGCCAGGTTGTCGATGGCCGAGACCAGGATCGCCCTGCCGGTCCGGCGGTCCACGTCGACGCCTATGTCGGCGAAGTTGGAACCCGCCACGTTCGAGGTCTCCGGGAACGTCCCGTACTCGCAGACCCTCACGAAGTACTCGCCCTCGTAGTGGGCGGCGACCATCTCGCGCAGCCCGCGGCCGTCCAGCGCGCCGAAGCCCTCGCCCAGGTCGGCGTACACGGTGGCTGACATGCCGCGCTTCATCGGCGCCAGGTGGGGGGTGAACGTGACCGTGACGGGCCTGCCCGCGAGCGCCGACAACCCCTGCTCGATCTCCGGGGTATGCCTGTGCGAGCAGACGCCGTAAGGCTTGAAGTTGCCGTCCAGCTCGGTGAACAGGTACCCGACCTCGGCCTTCCTGCCCGCGCCCGACACTCCGGAGACGGCGTCGATGATGATCCGGTCGGGGTCCACGGCTCGGGCGGCCAGCGCCGGCGCCAAGGCCAACAGCGCGCAGGTCGGGTAGCAGCCGGGGTTCGCGACCAGCCGGGCCCGCGCTATCTCGGCCCTGTGCAGCTCGGGCAGGCCGTACGCCGCCTGGCCCAGCAAGGACGGCGCCTTATGCTCGGCCCCGTACCAGGCCCCGTACACCGCCGCGTCCTTGAAGCGGAACGATCCGCTGTGGTCCAGGACCTTGCCCCCTCCGGCCAGGAGGGCCGGGACCAGCTCCTGGGACGCGCCGTCCGGCAGGGCCGTCACGAACGTGTCCCCCAGCCCCAGCAGGCCATCCGGCTCGGGGCCGACCAAGACGGAGTCGTTCACCTTCCTTAGGCTGGGATATACGTCGGAGACCCTCCTCCCGACATGGCTCTGGCTGGCCAAGGCGGCCAGCCTGATCGTAGGGTGGCGGCTTAGGAGCCTCACTATCTCCAGCCCGACGTAACCCGTTGCGCCTATCACCACCACGTCCATACATGCCCCC
Organism: Oscillospiraceae bacterium; assembly: GCA_009783805.1. Lineage (GTDB taxonomy): Bacteria > Bacillota > Clostridia > WRCU01 > WRCU01 > WRCU01. The sequence continues at coordinate 3,463 of WRCU01000012.1, read as the reverse complement.
CCGAACCCGCGCCGAACCATGGGTCCGTGCGTAATTTTTTATAAATATACACATCTCTGAATATTTATGCAACAAGGCTGTGTTACGGTTCGATTCGGCCCATGTTACATTTCCGTGCATCGCGAACGTGAGTTTCGTCATAATGCACGAATATCGCCATGAAACGCCTGCCGTTTTATTGGATTTTACGCTATCCACGACCCGCGCCGTTATGCTATATTAACTTAAATTAATCCGCGCCATATGAAAGGGAGGTAGGCTAAATTGGCAAACCTAAAGCTGAAGAACGTCTTCAAGAGGTTCGAGGGCGGGGTGGTCGCCGTCAACAACTTCAACCTGGACATAAACGACAAGGAGTTCCTGGTATTGGTAGGCCCCTCCGGCTGCGGCAAGTCCACCACGCTGAGGATGATAGCGGGCCTGGAGGAGATAACGGAAGGCGAGATATACATCGGCGACAAGCTCGTCAACGACATGCAGCCCAAGGACAGGGACATAGCGATGGTCTTCCAGAGCTACGCGCTCTATCCGCACATGACGGTCTTCGACAACATGGCCTTCGGCCTCAAGCTGAGGAAGACGCCCAAGGACGAGATCAAGAGGAAGGTGCAGGAGGCCGCGAGGATCCTGCAGATAGAGCACCTGCTGGACAGGAAGCCGAAGGCGCTTTCGGGCGGCCAGAAGCAGAGGGTCGCGCTCGGCCGGGCCATCGTCCGCGAGCCGAAGGTCTTCCTCATGGACGAACCGCTATCGAACCTCGACGCCAAGCTCAGGGCCGAGATGAGGATAGAGATCAGCCGGATCTACCATAAGCTGCAGGTCACCATGATCTACGTCACGCACGACCAGATAGAGGCCATGACGATGGGCACCAGGATCGTCGTCATCAAGGACGGCTTCATCCAGCAGGTGAACACGCCGCAGACCCTGTATGAGAAGCCGTGCAACGCCTTCGTGGCCGGGTTCATAGGCTCCCCGAAGATGAACTTCTTCGACGTCGAGGTTGAGAAGGAGGGGGCCGACTACATACTCAAGTTCAACGAGTACAGGATCAAGCTGCCGGAGGGCAAGGCGAAGAGGCTCGAAGGCAAGGACTATGTGGGCAAGAAGGTCATAATGGGCATCAGGCCCGAGGACGTGCACGACGAGGCCATGTACCTGGACACGCTGAAGGAAAGCACGCTGAGCGCCGAGGTTTCGCTGGTCGAGGCGCTGGGCGCGGAGACGCTCATCTACATGACCATAGACGAGGTGGACATGATCGCCAGGGTGAACCCCAGGACGCAGGCGAGGGTTGGGGAGAAGATCACCATCGCGCTCGACCCCAACAAGATCCACCTGTTCGACAAGGAGACGGAGCTGGTGATCATAAACTGACGCGCCGGCGTCCGAGCGTTCGCGAAACGGGGCCGTGAGGCGGGCTTAGAGGCCGGCTGACACGGCCCTTCCCTTTGTGGGGGTGATGGCTTGCGCAGGTACCTGGAAGCCCTATTGGAAAGGTTCTCAAAAGAGACGGGCCTTAGGATGGGGGCCTTCCTGGTCGACGAAGGCCGGTTCGTGGGGCACAAAGTCCGTGAGACGCTGGCCCGCGGCGCATATGGGTCGTCGATGGCCGGCGGGGGTTGCGCCGTCGCCATGGGGGGGATGACCTTCGCCGCGGCCGAAGGCGAGCCCGGCGAGGGCTCGGCGCTCATCTTTTCGGAGGGCGAGGGCGGGCAGAGCGGGGTCTACGTGAGGCTGGCCGCCAGCATGGTCACCGGCAGGAAAGCCATGATGGCCAAGCCGCTGTCAGAGGTGACGCTCGGGTACCTCAGGGGATTGGTGGGGCCCGACGAGCTGCTCGGGTCGGCCAGGGCGATGGGCGTCGCCGAGGAGGCCCCCAGGCAGGTCCTATGCGTCAGGTGCCGGGGCCGCGGGGACGTGGGGCCTTCGGAGGTCCTGACGGTGATGTACGCGAAGAGCGACTCGGACTACGTCGTCGCCTTGGGCGAAAGCGACTTCGCGCTCGTCAGGGAGGAGCGGGAAGGCGGCTCGGGCGGGGCCAGGGAGGCCGGGCTCATCGCCGACACGGTGGGGGCTGAGGCCATGGTGGACGTCAAGGTCGCCGTCGGGCCCATCTTCGGAAGGTTGGACGGGTTGGCCGACTCATACGCCGAGGCGCTGGAGACGTTGGAGCTGGGCCTCATATTCGGCGGCAGCCAAAGGGTCTTCGCCTGCGGCAGGTTCGGGGTGGAGCGCCTCATGCGTGGATGCGACGCGAAGGCGTGCGACGAGTTTTTGGGCGGCATCGGGCCCGGGATCGACAGGCTCGACGCCGAACACCTGTCCACGGCCGACAGCCTGTTCAGGCACGGCCTGAACGTGAGCGAGACCTCGAGGAGGACATACATACACAGGAACACGCTGGTATACAGGATAGAGAAGATCGAGCGCCTGACCGGGCTCAACGTGACGGTCTTCGAGGACGCGCTCAAGCTTAAGCTGGCGATCCTCATACGCAGGTATCGGGAAAGGCAAGCCGAGGTCGGGGATGCTGACGTTTAGGGGCGTGACCAAGGTATACCCGAACGGCACCGTGGCCTTGGACGACGTCTCGTTCTCCATCGCCAAGGGCGAGTTCGCCTTCGTGATCGGCTCCAGCGGCTCGGGGAAGTCCACGCTCATCAGGCTCCTGATGAAGGAGGAGGACCTGACCGGCGGCAGGATCGGCGTGAACGGAAAGGACATAGGCCTCCTGGACAGGCGCGAGACGCCGTACTACAGGCGCCAGCTGGGGGTCGTCTTCCAGGATTTCCGCCTCCTGAACGACAGGACGGCCTATGAGAACGTGGCTTTCGCCATGCACATAGCGGGGGCAGCACCCCGGCAGATAAGGCGGCAGGTGCCCATGGCGCTGTCGCTGGTGGGGCTCGCGAAGAAGTCCCACTGCCACCCCGCGGAGCTCTCCGGCGGGGAACAGCAAAGGATAGCGATAGCCAGGGCGATCGCCAACAACCCGCTCATACTCCTGGCCGACGAGCCCACCGGGAACCTCGATCCGGAGAACTCATGGGACATCATGGGGATCATGTCGGAGTTGAACGGGATGGGCACCACCTTGCTGATTGCGACCCACGAGAAGTCCATCGTGGACAGGCTTTCCAAGAGGGTCATATCCCTGGAGGCGGGCAGGGTGGCGCACGACGTGGAGAAAGGCCGGTACGTGTGAGGATAAGGTCACTGCGCTTCCTCGCGAAGGAAGGCATACGCAACGTTTGGAAGAACAAGTTCATGTCGTTCGCGGCGTTCGGCATAGTCCTCGCCACGCTCTTCACGTTCGGCGTCTTCCTCATGGTCGGGTTCAACCTGTCGCACATCGTGGACTCGCTCGGCGACCAGGCCGAGATGAGGGCCTACCTATACCCTGAGTGCACCGACGCGCAAGTGGCTGAGTTCGAGGATTGGCTCGGGGGGAACCCCTACG
>WRCU01000011.1 GCA_009783805.1 Oscillospiraceae bacterium | reverse complement strand
GCGTCCCCGGCTTTCTCGATCCTCCTGGACGAGATCTGCGAGATGTGCACCAACCCGTCTATGCCGTCCTCCAAGGATATGAAGGCGCCGAATGGGACCAGCCTGACCACCCTGCCTATGACGTTCTCCCCGACGATGTACCGGTCCTCGACGGTGTTCCAGGGGTTGTCCTCGTCCTTCCTGTAGCCGAGGGAGACCTTGTTCCTCGACTTGTCGTAGTCGAGGATGGTGACCTCCACCTCCTGGTCGATCTTGAAGACGTCGCTGGGCCTGTCCGTCCTTTTCCAGGATATCTCGCTTATGTGTATGAGCCCGTCCACGCCGCCCACGTCCACGAAGACCCCGAAGTTGGTGAACCTCTTGACCACGCCCCTGCGTATGGCCCCCTTCTCCACGGATCCCCAGAACTCATCCATCTTCGACTTTTTATCCTTGACTATTACGGACTTGCGCGACCCTATGATCTTGCGCTTCTGTATGTCGCACTCCAGTATCATTATGTCAAACGTCTTGCCCACGATGCCCGCCAGGTCCTCGACGTAGCTCTCCGCCACCTGCGACGCGGGTATGAATATCCTGACGTTGGAGACGTTGGCTATGACGCCGCCCTTCACGACGGACGTCACCCTGGCCTTGATGGGGGTCTTCGCGTCGAAGGCTTCCTTCACCTTCTGGGTGTTGCGCCTGTTGTCCACGTGCCTCTTCGAGAGGACGACCAACCCTTCGGCGTCGTTCACCCTGACAACCTGCGCCTCCACCTCGTCGCCGATCTTCAGCGTCTCCCCGGCCACGTAGGCGGGGTCGTTCGTGAAGTCCTCGATGGTTATCATCCCCTCCGACTTGTAGCCGAAGTCCACGAAAACCTCTACGGGCGTGATGCTGATGACCTTGCCCTTGACTATGTCGCCGTTTGAGATCGCCTTGAAGGCCCGGTCCATCGCCGCCTCCATGTCGTCCTCGGCGTCGGCTTGGGCTTCCGGCCCCTTGCCGGCGTCGGCCCGCGCGTCGGCCGCATCCGGGGCCTCAGCCGCGGCCTCAGCCGCGGCCTCGGGCGCCTCAGGCCCGCATCCGCAGTCGGCCGCCTCGGCCGCCTCAGGCCCGCATCCGCAGTCGGCCGCCTCGGCCGCACCGCACCCGCATCCGCAGTCAGCCGCCTCGCCCGCCTCAGGCCCGCACCCGCAGTCGGCCGCCTCGGCCGCCTCAGGCCCGCACCCACAGTCGGCCGCTTCGGCCGCCTCGCACCCGCATCCGCAGTCGGCCGCCTCGGCCGACGCCGCGCTGACCTGACCCGTCGCCGGCGTTTCGCCGTCCGGGCAGTCCCCGCATCCATCCAAACCGTTGCCGCCGACCGATAGGGTTCTTTCCTCTTCCATCTTGATCTCCCCGTTATATGCTTATTCGTTGCTGAAAACCTTTATGAACCTAGCCATCTCTACCAACTCGGACATGGGGGTCGACGTGCCCGCCGCTATCCCTATCCTCCCATATCCCCTCACGGCGCCGGCCATACCGCGGAAGACGCCCCGCAGCTCCGCAGTGCCCCCGACATGGAACGTCGCCGGGCAGTGGGCGGAGCATGCCCCAAAAAGCTTCCTCGTGTTCGAGCTGTCCCTGCCTCCCACCACGACCATGCATCCGCAGGTCTTGGCCAACTCCCTGGCCCGCGAAAGCCGCAATGACGTGGCGTCGCATATTGTATCAAAGATGACGGCTTTATCAAACTTATTTTCCATCGCATCACATATTTGGGCATACCTTTCTTTGTCCATGGTGGTCTGCGCGACCAGCGCGCCCTCCCCGCCGATGAACCCCATCCGCTCGGCCTCTTCCGGGCCGTCCACGACGATCGCCCGCCCCCCGCAGTGACCCCCGATCCCCCTTACCTCCGCATGTGAGGCGTCGCCAGCTATGACGACCCGCCTGCCGGCGGCTGACTGCTCCTCGGCGATGACGTGGATCCTCCGGACATGCGGGCACGTGGCGTCTATGAGCCTGAACGGCCCTTCGGCCAGCCTCGAACGCTCGTCGGGCCCGATTCCGTGGGCGCGGATGATCATCGTGTCGCCTTCCGCCAGGCCCTCCGCCGAGGCGGCTCCCATCACCCCATGGCCGCGCAGCTCCTCCAGAACCGCCTCGTTGTGCACTATGTCACCGTACGTGTAGACCCGCCCGCCGTCCGCGGCGAGCGAGGCGGCGCCCAGCGCGGCCTCCACGGCGCTCCGGACCCCGTAGCAAAAGCCGGCCGGCTCGCATATTATTACCTCAGTCAACGACCCCATCAAGAATGGCCCATACCATCTCGGCCGCTTCCCTAACTAAGAAAGGGCGGCCCATGAAGGATACTATGGCCCAATTCGGGTACGGCCGCAAGGCCGGGGGCGCGGTCGGGAGGTCTCCGGATGGCACATGGGTAAGGGCGCCGTGACCTATATGGCGACTTGCGTCCCCGGCGCGGAGGGCATCCTCGCCGCGGAGTGCGCGGAATTGGCGGGGCGCGGACGCGTGTCCCAGATCAAGAGGGGCAAGGCGTACGTGACGCTGGATGGCCCCACCGCGCCTCCCCTAAGGCCGAGATGCGCGGACAACGTCTACCGCCTGGTGGCCGCCTTCCGGGTCGGCCCCTCACGCGAGTCTCTCGCCGCCATACAAGGCGAGGCCGCGAAGGCCGACCTCGGGATCCCCGGCGCGGGGGCCGCCAAGGTCCTGGTGAGCGCGAGCCGCAGGGGCAGGCACAACTACACGCGGCATGAGGCCGCGGGCCATGCCATGACGGGCCTATGCGCGGCGGGGCGCCTATCGCCCGGGACGCCCGAAAGCCACGACGTCCCCGTCAGGCTGGACGTCGACGGCGAGTGCTGCGAGCTGTCCGTGCAGCTGACGGGGCCGACGGACCGCTTCAGGGCGGTCGGGTTGGCGCGGGTGCCGGGCGCGCTGCGCCCCCCGGTCGCGCACTGCCTCGTGAGGCTGGGCGCGCCGTCGCTGGGCGGGGTCTTCTACGACCCTTTCTGCGGCTCAGGCACCATACCCATGGAAAGGGCCTCACTGGGGGGAGGCAGGATATACGCCAGCGACGTCGACCCCTCGGCCTTGGAGGCCGCCAAGGCCAACCTCGGGGGCCTCGCGAAGGTCTTCGCCGGCGACGCGGCGGCGACCTCCATGAAGGGCGGCTCGGTCGAGACCGTGGTCACCAACCCCCCCTGGGGCAGGCAGGTGGCGGTAAAGGACGTCGGGGGCCTATACATGGGCTTCGCCAGGGAGCTGGCGAGGATCCTCTCGCCCACGGGCAAGGCCGTCGTCCTGACCGACCTGGGCGACCTCCTCACCGGCTGCGCCCAGGCGCATGGCCTCCGCTGCGTCGCCGTCGCGACGCTCAGCCTGCACGGGTCCCATCCGTCGGCGTACCGCATCGCGCGGGACGGAGGCGTGTAGCCAGGCGGCGCGTTTCGGGTAGAATGGTCGCGGCGGGCATATGCGACAAAAACATGAAAGGGAGGGCGCGGGCCCACCGAGTCCGCCGCCGTCGCCGCCCAGTCGGCCGGCGGCCCGCGCATGCGCCATGAAGCAGAAGGCCTTGAGGGACCTGTCGGAGCTGGAAGTCCCGAAGCGTTGGGAGTACCTGCGCAGATACTACCGCGAGGCGCGGGCCTTTCACGGCGCGCGCGAGGAGGTCGTCACGGACGCGGAGGTCCGCGGCGCGGTGGCCGGCCTGAAGGACAGGCCAAAGCCGCTGTACCGCAAGGTGGTCCCTATCGAGGATTGGAGGTTCACGTTGGACGCGGAGGATGGGGGGCTGCGCGCCGGCTACTTCACCTGCGCCCACGACGAGTCGGGCTGGGACGGCGTGAGGCTCCCCCACTCGTTCTCGGAGGTCCCGCAGGACCCCGTCCTCTTCGGCAGGACCGACTACATGTTCTACGCCCGGCGTGACAACAACCCCGTGGCCGACATATGGAAGGGGGACATGACGGCCTGGTACAAGGCCCGCGTGGACTTGGAGCCCATAGACGGCGGCAGGGGGAAGTACTTCTACCTGCATACCGGGATCGACCACCCCGTGGCCTACCTAAGCGTAGGCAGCGCCAACCTCGTCAGCGACGTATGGGTGAACGAGTCGCCCGTCAGCTTCGAACACACGGGCCCGTTCCCGTACAAAGTCGAGGTGACCGAGGCCCTATGCTCCGGCGTCTCGGCCAGCCCCGTCGTCGCCGTCCGGGTAAAGAATACCGTCAGCAACATGCCCCACCTGTTCGCCAACGGCTTCCAGCATTGCTACTTCGGCGACCGGTTCTTCGGCGGCGAGGCGCGGTACGACTGGCCGGACAGGGCGGACGGCGGCCTCGCGGGGGACGTCACCCTGACCGTCCTGAACAAGCACCACATAGAGGACGCCTTCATAAGGACCAGGTCCATAGGCAAGGGCTCGGCCTCGGTCGAGCTCACGGTCACGACGAGGAACCAGTTCAGCTCGCGCGCGTACGGCAAGGTAGGGATAAGCGTCACCGAGTGGGTGGACGGCCCCGGGGAAGGCGGGCCGGCCGAGGCCGCCCTGTACGACGTCTCCAGCAGGCCCATGGACGACACGGCCCATACCTTCACCGTGAACGTCAGGGACCCGAAGCTGTGGACCCCCGACGAGCCCAACATGTACCTCGCGCACATCGTCCTGTACGGCGAGGGCGGCGAGCCCATCGACGACGTCTATGAGCCGTTCGGCGTCCGCACGTTCGCCATGAACGGCTCGTCCTTCTACCTCAACGGCAGGAGGACCGTCCTGCAGGGGACGCACGACATAGCGAACTACCACGGCGAATCGCTCATATGGCTTTCGGACGCGATGATCGCCAAGGACATACTGCTGCACAAGAGGATGGGCGCCAACTGCTCGCGGTGGCCCAGCGACTCACGCATGCACCATAGGCGGATAGCCGAGTGCTGCGACCAGCTCGGCTTCATGCTGACCTGGGCCGGCTACTTCGAGGTCTGGAACATACACCCCAACGCCGAGATGTTCGCGACCCGCGACGTCAAGGCCATGGTCCGCGACCTGCGGAACCACCCCAGCATAGTCATATGGGAGATGGGCGACGAGACCCTCCAGTGCGACAACCACTTCCGCAGGATGCGCTTCTTCGACCTTATGCACGACTTGGTACTGGAGTCCGACCCGACCAGGCCGATCGTGCCGTCCGGCTATTACAGCGGCATGGTGACCGGTTTTTCGGGCTTCGACCCGGACGCGGGCGGGGACCCGGACGTCAGGGCCATCCGCGTGGCCTCGGAGTACCCCCTCTACGACAAGCCGAACGTGGCGTGGGACGTGCATATGGGGAACGTCGCGAACCTGAACGCGCTGACCGACCTGATGAACGGGAAGAAGCCGCTCATATTCACGGAGTTCGGCGGTTGCAACGCCCTGCCCGACCCGTCGCTGACCTCCGCGGAGTACGGCGGGTTCCACTGGAACAAGACCCCCTTCTGGAACGTGGAGCCGGCCAAGTCGGACATCGGCATATTCGGCCGCATGATCGGGCCGGACGACTGGCGCGAGACGCAGGCGATGAGCGCGGCCAAGCTGGGGTTCCTCATAGGGGCCCTGCGCCAGCACCCGGACGCCGTGGCGGCCTACCAGTTCGTCATGCTCATCGACTACTGGACCATATACGTCGGCGCGACCGACATACACGGCAACGCCAAGCTGGCCTTCCACATCGCGAAGAGCCACTTTGAGCCGGTTTTTATCACGGCCCTGCAGGGGAACGCGATAGTGGGCGCCGAAGCCGCGCGGGACGTGACGGTAAATAACCAAGGCCCGGACATCGCCGGGGCGACCCTTCGCGTGACCGTGCGCGGCGATGGCGGGGCGGCGGCCGTCGAGGCCGTCTTCAAGGGCGTCGACGCGGAGGGTGGGGTGGCCCTCACCAAGGTGGCGAGCCTGGACATATCATCCCTGAGGGAGGGGATATACGCCTTCGAATACGCCATGACCGACGGCGAGGGGAGGCCGCTTGGCAGGATGTTCGAGATGGCCTACGTCGAGGCGGCCGACCGCGGCCCGGCCATCGCGGCGGACGGAGGCGGAGGGAGCCCCCAGACGGACTGAGGCCGCCGGGTTCGCCGTATAGGGCGGCCGTCCGCACCCGCGGGGGGCGCCGGGAGGCGGCGCCCTTCACGCGCCGCCTCCCGCCTTCCGCGGGTCGAGGCCATAGACCTTGCCCATGATGGCCGCGCTGATCGCGGCGTAGTCCTTGCCGTCCTCGGCCGTAACCGTCCCCGGCTCGCCGAAGACCACGTATATCCTCGAGAAGGCCCTGGTGCCCGAAATGAAGACGGGTATGACCGGCACGCCCTTCTTTGAAGCGAACATCGCGACCCCCGGATGGGCCTTGCCCTTCCCGGCCCCATCCCCAGCCGGCTCCCCGCCGGCCTCGCCGCGACCGTCCCCGACCCCGCGCCCGTCCCGTCCCTTGGCCCTTCCCTGGCGGGTGCCCTCCGCGAAGATGCCGATCAGCTCCCCTTCGTCCAGGAGCCTGTACGTGACCTTCACCGACGTCAGGTCGGCCCTTCCCCTGCCTACCGGATAGGCGCCCAAGGACCTCAGCAGCCTCCCGATCAGCCTGTTCCTGAAAAGCTCCTCCTTGGCCATCCACCTGACCTTCCGCCTCAGCCTATACCCTATCAGGAACATGTCCTTCAAGCCCACGTGGTTGGCGCACAGTATCGCCCCACCCTCCGTCGGCACGTTGCCGATCCCCATGACCTCCACCCTGTAAAAAATGAAGAAGAACAGCCTGGCCAGCGCCCTGATCGCACCCATCAACCCATCCCCGCCTTCTCCCCGGCCAAGCGGACGATCAACTCCGCCACCTCATCCGGCCCCATGGCCGTGCTGTCCACCAAGACCGCGTCCTCCGCGCGCCTAAGCGGCGAATCCTCACGCGTCGCGTCCTTGCGGTCACGATCCTCGATGTCCGCCGCCACGCCCGCGAGCGTCACGGAGCCGCCCTTTTCAGCCAGCTCCGCGTACCGCCTCCTGGCCCTCTCGCCGACGCTGGCCGTGAGGAACACCTTGAGCTCGGCGTCGGCTAGGACGACCGTCCCTATGTCGCGCCCGTCCATCACCACCCCGCCATCCGCGGCGGCCGCCCGCGCGGCCTCGACGACGCGCGCCCTGACCTCCCTATGGCCCGATATGTCCGCCGCCGCCGCCGAGACCTCATGGGCGCGTATCTCCCCGCCCACCCTGACTCCGTCCACGGACAGTTCCTGCCTTCCCCCCGCGACCTTTAATAAAACTTTTGTCTCGCCCAGCATGCGCGAGACCGCCGCCCCGTCCGCGGCGTCCACCCCCTCGCGGATGGCCTTGTGGGCCAAGGCCCTGTAGACGGCCCCCGTATCGATGTGCGTCAGCCCCAGCCTGCCCGCGACCATGCGCGAGACCGTGCTCTTGCCGGAGCCCGACGGCCCGTCCACGGCTATCCTCAATCGCTCCCCCCCCTTACGTGCCCGACCCCCGCGAGGTATGCGGCCAACGCCTCCTCGCACGCGCCCGAGGCGTCCTTGAAATGGTCCTCCCAGACGACGCCCTTGGGCTTCGCGCCCAATAGGTCGACGGCCCTGGCGAAGGCCTCGCCGAACCCTTGGTACGACATGGAGACGGCTTCCGAGCCCCATTGCATGACGTCGGCGTAGAGCGCGGGGTCGCCTATCAGCTCGAGCCTGCGCCTCTCACGCTCCCCGGCGGCCTCCGGCTCGGACCCGGCGAACGTGTGCCGTATGAAGTCGGCGGCCGCCCCCTTGACTAGGCTGCCCGAGCAGATGCCTATGGCCGCTGAGCCGTACATGTCCCTGGAGCCCAACCCCGCGTCCAGCGAGGGTCCCCTGGGGTGCGGGGCCAATCCCAGGCTTTCGCCCTTCACGGCCTTAAGCGCCTCGCAGAACGCGCCGTCCCAATAGACCATCGCCGCCCCCCCATCCAGGAACCTCGCGAGCGGGGACGGGTCCCACCATACGGGGTCCACCATCCTGTGCGTGTATATGGCCGCGTCCATGGCCTTCATGGCCTCCACGTACCTATGGTCCAGCGCGAAGAAAGGCTCCCCCCACTCGTCGGCCCCGACGTACTCCACGCCGTTCGACGCCGCGAAGCCCCTGCCCACCCACCATGAAAGGTACCCCCAGACGTCGTTTATCCGGTTCCCCGTGAGGTCGCGGGTGAGCGCCTTCCCGATCGAGAAGAACGCGTCCCAGTCCCACCCGCCTTCCTTGTACAGCGCGTAGGGGTCGGCCAAGCCCGCCTCCAGCACCATCTCCCTGTCATAGAAGACCATGTACGGGAACGTGGGCCAATACACGCCGTACGGCACCCCGCCCCATGAGGCGTCCCGCATAGCCGGCCGCGACGTGGCCGCGCCGTCGGCCCAGACGCCCCCCGACAGGTCGATGTGCTCGCTCAAGGGCTCCAATATCCCGGCATGGACCCACCTCGGCACGCATTGGGACCAGAAGAGGATCACGTCGGGGGCTATCCCGGCCTTGTGCATGGCCTCTACCTGCGAAACGTACGGGCCGGTTCTGCCCAGCGGCCGGAACTCCACCTCGAATCCGTACATCTCCCTATAGCGCTCCAGGCCGTGCTCCGACCATTCGTTCAGCGAGTCCCATCCCGAGCCGTAGCCGTCGGCGTCGAAGTGGACGCCCACGACGAGTATGGCGCCGCGCGGGTCGGCGCCTTCGGACGGCCCGGACTCCGTGCCGGCCCCGCTCCGGTCGCCGTCGGTCGCGCCCCCCGCCTGGCCCGGGTCGGTCCCCAACCCCTGGGGATCGGTCGTCGGCGCGCCGCCGTCCGTCCGGTGGGCCGATCCCACATCCGCATCGTCGGCCCCGCCCGCCGAGCATGAGGCGAGCGCGGCGAACGCGATGAGCAGCGCCAACGGCAGCGCGTACGGCAGCGCCCGCAGGGGCCGGGCCCGAACCTCGGCCTTGGCCGTCCGACGCCCGGCGGGCAGCCCGCTCCCATGTCCTTCGCCGCCAAATCCGCCCGTCACGCCCACCCCCCTTTTACATGGCCCACCCATCGCCGCCTTCACGCGCCGCCGACCCCGCTGCCGCCCATGGCCTTGCGGGCCGCGGCCAGGCCGGCGGAGTGGCCGGAGCTGAAGGCCACCGTCAGGTTGTAGCCGCCGGTGTACGCGTCCACGTCCAGCAGTTCGCCGGCGATGTAGAGCCCGTCTATGACCTTCGACCCCATCGTCGACGGGTCGACCTCCCTGACGTCTACGCCGCCCGAGGTGACGATGGCCTCGTCGATCGGGCGCGGACCGCTGACGTTCACCGTAAGCCCTTTCAACGTCCCCGCTATCCTGGCCCTTTCGCCGCGGGTGACGCCGTTGGCCTTCATGGCCGGGTCCAGGCCCGACAGGGCGATGGCTATCGGCACGAGCGCCGACGGGAGCAGGCCGCCCAGCGCGTTCGCCAGCCCGGCGTTGGGCCTGGCGCGGAAGTCGCGGACGATCCTCGCGTCCAGGGTCCCCATGTCCAGCGCGGGCTTCAGGTCTATGACCGCCTTAGCGCCCGCATAGCCGCGGCCAACCATGTGGCAGCTCGCGCTCAGCACCAGCGGCCCGGAAAGCCCGAAATGCGTGAACAGCAGCTCGCCCATCCCTTTGTAGGCCGGCCTGCCCGATCCGTCCACCATCGTCAGCGTCACGTTCTTAAGGGTAAGCCCCGTCAGCTTCGGCGGCCAGTCGTCAGGCGACTCCATGGGGACCAAGGAGGGCCTCAGCTCCGTCACCTTGTGCCCCAATGCGCGGGCCATGGCGTGCCCGTCCCCCGTCGACCCCGTCGCCGGGTACGTCACGCCGCCCGTCGCCAGCACGACGGCCTTCGAGCCTATCTCCGCGCCGTCGCTTCCGATTATTCCGACCGCCCGCCTACGGCCGCCCGCCGCGCCGCCGGGGGCGTCCTCCGTGCGGACCGACGCGGCCCTGAAGCCGCGGATGAGCCTGACTCCCAGGCGCCCCATCTCCCTGACGAAGACCGCGGCCACGTCGGCCGCCGATGACGAGGCGGGGAACACGCGCCCGCCGCGCTCCCTTTCCAGGGGCAGGCCCCTATCCTCGAAGAAGCGCATTATGTCCCCGCTTCCGAAGCCGCTCAGCGAGGGGTACATGAACCTGCCGTTCCTGACTATGCCCTCAACCAACCCTTCGACGGGTAAGTCATTGGTTACGTTGCACCTACCCTTGCCCGTTATCAGCAGCTTGCGCCCGACGGCCCGGTTCCTCTCCACCACGGTGACCGGGCAGCCCTCGGAGGCCGCGGTGACGGCCGCCATCAGGCCGGCCGCGCCGGCGCCGACGACGACGACCCCGTCGGGCCGGGCTCCGCCCGGGCCCCGCCGCGGCGCGGAAGCCCGACTCGGGCGCGTCAACCGTGTCCCATGGCCCGTATCATGTGGGCGTCGTCCCTCCACCCCGGCCTCGCCTTCGCGTGCAGCCTGACATAGGCCTTGACGCCCAGCAGCCTCTCCAGGTCTGCGCGGGCCATCGTGCCTATCCTCTTGAGCATGGCCCCGCCCTCGCCCACCACGATGGCCAGGTGCCCTTCCTTCTCGCACACGACGCTCATCTCGGCCCGCACCATGCCGTCAACCTCGGAGAACTCCACCACCTCCACCCCTATGCCGTGCGGGACCTCATCCTTCAGGCATAGGAGCGCCTTCTCCCTGACCATCTCGGCGGCCATGACCCTGACCGGCTGATCCGTGGGGTCGCCTAGGGGGAAGTACGCGGGCCCTACGGGCATCAGGCCCTTCAGCAGGCTCAGCAGCACGTCGACCCCGTCGCCCGTCAGAGCCGAGACCGGCACGATGTCCTTGAACCCATAAGCCTTCGACAGCACGTCGATCTGCCTCAGCATGGAGTCCTTCCTAACCTTGTCCGTCTTGTTGAGCGCCACGACCGCGTTGGGGACGCCGGACAGGGCGCCCATCATGCCGGCCTCACCCGGCCGGGGGTCGCGGTCGCCCGCCTCGACCATCATCACCACGGCCTCCATGCCGCGAACGGAGGCCATGGCCTGCGAGACCATCCTCCTGCCCAGCGCGTTCCGCGGGTCATGGAGGCCCGGGGTGTCCAAGAATACTATCTGTGACCCTTCGTCCGAATATATGGCTTTGATCACGTTGCGGGTCGTCTGGGGCTTCGGGGTCACTATGGACACCTTCGCGCCGGCGAGCCTGTTGGTCAGCGTGGACTTCCCGACGTTGGGCCGTCCAACCACCGCCACGAACCCCGATCGGAACCCGCCTCCGCCCCGCTCGCCTGCACCCATCCTTAACCCCCCTTAGTCGGCGGAGCCCGGCGTCCCCGCAAAGCGTAGGAACGCGTCGGGCAGCAGCTCCCCGATCGAATATACCCTGTACGCATAGGTCCTGGGACCGACGGCCACTATGCCGCCGAACTCCCCCGGCCCTACCTTGCCGCGCCGCGCCCCGCGCGGGGCCTCCGACGCGCATACTATGGGCGTCCCGCGCCCCGCGTGCTCTGCGATCACCTGCCTGCATATGCCGCATGGCGTCGGCAGCCCCGGACCCGGGCCGACCACGGCCACCGCGTCCACGGCGGGGCCGTCGGCGCGGCCGTCGGCGCGGCCGCCCCCCGCCCCGGCCGCGACCGCGCCGCGCGTGATCGCCCCGTACAGGGCCACCCTCTCCGCGCAGCACGTCGCCCCGAACGAAGCGGACTCGACGTTCGCCCCGACGTGGATCACGCCGTCGCCGCCCAACACGCCCGCCCCCACCGCATGCCCGGAGTAAGGGCTGTATGAGAGGCGGGCGGCCTCCGCGGCCGACCCGATCAGCCTGCAGAACGTGCCGGGGTCCGAGCCGGACCTCATGTAGCCTAGGTACAGCAGCACCTTGCCTTGCTCCGCGAACATGAGGTCGGCCCGCCGCGCGTCATGGTGGTCGTGGCCCAGCAGGTGCAGGGCCCCGTGGGCGGCCAGGAACGCGACCTCGCGCTCGGCTCCGTGCCCCAGCTCCCTGGCCTGCCGTTCGGCCGCCTCGTATGATATGGCGATGTCACCCAGGTAATCCCCGGCATCCCCGGGACCTGCCTCCAGGCGCGGGGCCGTGGGGCCCGGCGGCTCGGCGCGGCCGTATGGCCCCTCCGGGAAGGAGAGGACGTCGGTCGGCGCGTCGACGCCCCGGAACTCCCCGTTCATCCTGCGGATCTCCCGGTCTCCGGTGATCAGGGCCCCCACCGCGGAGGGCCGCCCGGGCCGGGCAAAGCGCACCGCGCCGGCGACCACGCGGCGTACGGCGGCGCCGTATGCCCGCGCCGCGCCTGCGACCTCCCCGCCGAATGAGACCTCGACCCTGCAGCTCATTGGGGTTGGCCGCCGCCTTCGTGGGCCTTCGCCCTCACCGGGCCGGACTCGGCCTCAGTCAGGCCCTCCGCCGTAGGGTATTGGACCCTTTTATGGAAGAACCCGCTGATGGCCCTGAGGAACGCCTCCCCCACCTTGGCTATCTCATTGAACGTGATGTCGCACTCATCCAGCTGGCCGTCATCCATCTTCGCCTGCATGATCTTTCCGATGGCGGCCCTCAGCGCCTCCTCCTCCTTGATGCCCATGGACCGGACGGCCGCCTCGACGCTGTCGGCCAGCATGATGATGGCCCCCTCCTTGGTCTGGGGCTTGGGACCCGGGTACCTGAAGTCGTCGACCCGCACGTTCGGCTCGCCGTACAGGCGCTGGGCGTTGACGAGGAAGTAGCTCATGGGCGTGGTCCCGTGGTGGCTGACGATGACGTTCCTCACGGGCGCCGGTATCTTGTGCTTGGCGGCGATCTCGTAGCCGTCCATGGGGTGCCTGGATATCACGGCCGCGCTCTCGTACGGGGTCATCATGTCATGCGGGTTCTCGCCGTACTGGTTCTCCTTGAACATGTTCGGGTCCAGGAGCTTCCCGCAGTCATGGAAGTAGGCGGCCGCCCTCGACATCAGCGTGTTGGCCCCTATGGCCTCCGCGGCCATCTCCGCCATGTTGCCGACCATGATGCTGTGGTGGTACGTGCCCGGCGCGTTGATGATGAGCCTCTTGAGGAGGGCGTTGTCGGCGTTGGTCAGCTCGAGCAGCCTGTATGGGGTGACTATCTTGAATATGGCCTCCATGAAGGGCATCATGCCTATCGCCAGGATGACGGAGACCAGCCCGTTGAAGAAGATGATCACCGCGTCCAAGAAAAGGCCGCCCGTCTCAGGGCTGTGGAAGAGCCTCACGCTGAGCAGCAGCGCCACGTTAATCAACCCGATGAACACGCCCGTCAGGGAGAGCATGCTCCTCTGCGAGGACCTGGTGACCAGGACGGCCGCGAACAGCCCGCCCACCAGGCATATGATCAGCAGCTCGAAGTCGCCCTTGCTCATCATCGAGATGAGGACGGCGATGAACACGTTGGCGTATACGGCCACGCGCGTGTCGACCATTATCGCGATCAGTATGGGCGCGAGCAGGAAGGGCGTCATCATGTAGGAGTAGTACATGAGCCACCGCGTGAGGCCCAGCGCGAACAGGATGAGCGCGCACATCATGATCAGGGAGCTGAGGCTGGGGAAGGTGTTCCTGAAGAATATCGTGAGTATGGACGCGATGGCCGCGGAGGCCAGTATCACGACGCCCATGATGCTGGCGAACTGGACCCAGTCGAACTTGCTTATCTGCAGCATCCCTATGGCTTCCAGCAGCTCATAGACATGCTGGGTGACCCTCTCGCCGACGGAGACTATGACGTCCCCCTGCGGTATGACCGCCACGTTGCCCGGCCTGTTCCGGGCCTCCTCCCTCGCCGCGTTGGTCAGCTCCTCGTTCGGCGCGACGTTGGGTATTATGGCGTTGCTCAGGATGGCGCTCACGGCGGACACGAGCAGCTCGTTCGAGAACTCCGCCCGAAACATCTCGATCGCCCTGTTCTTGCAGCCGATGAGGCTGTCCTCCGAGATCTTCTCCCTCGCTATCTGGGTGATGATGTTGTTGACGGACGTCTCGATGTCCTTGACGTTGTTGTCGGAGAGGTTCCCCAGGAGGTACCTGACCTGGGCGTCGCTCAGGAAGAGGGACATCCCCTCGAGCTCCTTCCTGCACTGCTCGACGAACCTGCCCCCGGTGAGCTCGTCCATCCCGGAGGCGCTCCTATAGTGCAGGATCTTCGTGAAGACCTCGTGGGAGTAGATCATGATGTCCACGGTGGCCCCGGCTATCTCCTCAAAGACCGTGGAGACCTCCGCCGCGGCCTTCTCGCCGTTCACCCTGGTCTGGAACTTGTCCTCGACGTCCCTCGGCGCCCTGATCTCCAGCGTGGAGACGTCGCCCACGGCGAGCTCTATGAACCTGGATGAGGCGCCGCTGAAGACGATGGCGAACGACAGCGCCACCGTCACCGCCGCTATGACGGCGAAATGCGCGTTCCTCGGTCGCCTTCTCTGTCCGCCCGCACCCATCAGACCCGCCTCTTGTCAGCCGCCCCGCTCTCTACGCCTCGCGGGCCTCATACGCCTTTATTATCCGCTGCACCAACTCATGCCTCACGACGTCCTGGTCGGTCAGGAACACGATGCCTATCCCCTCCACCCCGTCCAGGATCCTGACGGCTTCCTTCAAGCCGGACTTGCTCCCCTCCGGCAGGTCTATCTGGGTGACGTCGCCGTTCACGACCACCTTT
>WRCU01000010.1 GCA_009783805.1 Oscillospiraceae bacterium | reverse complement strand
GACGGCGTGCCCTATGGCGGCCTCAGAGCCAGCCGTGCCTGAAGGTGGCCTCCACCATCGCCTTGAAGTTCAAGGGGTTGACGTAAGCGGGCACGGTGTTGCTGCTGCCCACGCAGTAGCCGCCGCCCCGGCCGAGGACCCCGATCCTGTCCGCGACCATGTCGGCCACCTCCTCGGGGGTCCCGCGCGAAAGGAGGTCCAGGTCGACGTTGCCCATCAGGCAGAACTGCCCGCCGCGCCTGGCCTTGACCTCGGCGGCGTCCATGGCCTTGGGCTCCAGGGGGTGGATCGCCGAGACGCCCATGTCGGCGAAGTCGTCGAAGACGTCCCATAGCAGGCCGTCCGAGTGGTATATGAGCGGGGCGCCCATCGAGGACGCGAGCGAGGATATCCTCCTCACCCAAGGGAACAGGTTGTCGCGGTAGACCTTCGGGTCGACGAACGTGCCCGTGTTGAAGGCCAGGTCATCGGCGTACCATATAGCCCCCAACCTGTCGCCCAAGGCCTCGGCCGCCCTCTCGGTTATCGTGCAGACCGCGTGCCCTATCTGGCGGAACAGCTCCTCGACCAGCCCCATGTCCTCGTACAGGCAATTGCAAAAATGGGTGAACCCCATGTCCTCCCATACCCAGGTAAAGATGTCGTGCGAGAGGATGATCACCTTCATCTCCTCGGGCATGATGGCCGCCATGTCGGTGAGGTTGCCGTAGCTCACCGAGTCCAGGTCGCGCCAAGGCCAATCGCCGCCCATGAGGTCGCCCATCGTCCTTATCCTGCCCATTCCCTCGCGGTCCGATGCCGAGCTCACGAGGAAGTCGTAGTGCGGCCATATGCACACGTAGTCATACCCGGAGGCTATGAAGAACTCCAGGACCTCCCCGCGGGTCAGCGCCCGCCCGCCCCGTCGGCCGGCGCCCCCGTCGAGGCCGAGGACCCAGGACATCACGCTCCCGTCGATGGAGAAGTCGCTCAGAGGGAGCCTGTCGGGCTTGCCTTCCAGTGTCAGCGTCCGCCTCAGCCTCTCGAAGCATGGGTCCGGCTTGATGTCTATCCTAGGCATGGTCCGCCCTCCTCATCGCCGTGGCCGGCCCTTCGGACCGGCGGCCACCCCATTATCCGACATCCGGGCCGGGATTGCACCTTCAGGCGCGGGCTGGGGGCGGCTCCGGGCCTTGACCCTGGCGCGGGCTAGCTTATAAACTGGACTTGCCCGGGACGCGCGCGGATGCGGACGCGTCGGGCGGGGAGGCATATGGAGGCGAGGAAGATCGGGAGGGAGGAGGTGCCGGCCAGCAGGAAGATATCGGCCGTCGCCTTCCAGTACGGGTTCGATTGCAAGGTCGGCGAGTCCGACCCCTACCCATTCGGCCACATGGACATGTGGGGGGCCTTCGACGGGGGAGGCAGGATGATGAGCCGCATGGACGTCCTGCACCACACGGCCTACCTGGACGGGCATGAGGTGGGGAGCGCGGGCATAGGCGGCGTCGCCACCCTGCCGGAGTACAGGAACATGGGGGCGGTCCGCGCCATGATCTCCGCGGCGTTCGGGGACATGGCGGCCAGGGGCCAATGCATCTCCCAGCTGTTCCCTTTCGACTTCGGCTACTACGCGAAGTTCGGGTACGGCGCCTACTTCGAGAGGATACACATCAAGGCCCGCATGGAGGCGCTGACGGACGCGGCGGGGTTCGTGAGGAACGGCGACTGCACGTTCGTGGACTCCAAGGACGACGTGAGGCTCCATGGGCTGTACGGGCGGTACGCCGCGGTCCGTAACGGCGCGCTCAAGAGGGACGGCAGGCTATGGGGCGACAGGCTCTCGGACAACGCGTACCTCAGGAGGCTGTACCCCTACGTTTATAGCGGCCGAACCGGCGCCCCCACCGGCTACTTCGTCTTCTCGCCCGAGAATGATTGCATGAGGATCGTCGAGATCTGCTACGAATGCCTGGACGACATCAAGGGCATGCTGGGGTTCGCGAAGAACCTGGACAGGCAGTTCACGCACGTCATCGTGCACGAGCTGCCGGCCGCCGACGACTTCTCCCTGGCCTTGCCCGACCAGAAGCTCATGGAGCGCACGCTGCACTACTCGTCCATGGCGCGGATCGTCGACGTCGGAAGGGTCCTCGGCCTCATGAGGTACCCCATGGGCAAGGGCGGGTTCTCGATGTCGGTCAGCGACCCCTCGATCCCGGCCAACGAAGGGCTGTTCGAGGTCAGGTACCGCGACGGGGTGGCCACCGACATGGAACGCAGGCCCGCCGGGACCGCGGCGTCCGGCAAGGCGGCCCCGACCCGGCCGGGCGGCGGGCCGGACATGGAGGTCGCGGTCGGGGCCTTGGCGATGCTCGTCATGGGCACGGACCATATATTCTCGCGCAGGTGCGGCGCGCTGCCGGGGCTGAGGGTCCATGCCAACCACAAGGCTTTAGGTGAGGTCTTCGTCAGGAAGGACGTCTTCCTGGGGGACCACTTTTAGGCGGTACGGCATGCGGGGGGGCTCGGTGATCCCATGGTGACGGGCCAGGATGGGGTAGGCGTCCGTAAGGCCGAGGAGGGCCGGTCGGACGGACGTCTGGTCGCGAGGGCGGTCGGGGGCGACGCTGATGCCTTCGGCGAGCTGGTCGCCATGCACCAGACGAGGGTGTACAACATCGCGTACAGGTTGGTCGGTGACTGCGACGACGCACGCGACATGGCCCAGGAAGCCTTCGTGAAAGCCTACTCCTCCATAGGCGGCTTCAGGATGGATTCGGTCTTCTCCACCTGGCTGTACAGGATCACGGTGAACGTCTGCTATGACCACCTAAGGAAGGCCAAGGGCAAGGTCGCCGTCAGCATCGACGAAGGCTTCGGCGACGATGGCGGCGAGCCCGCCGCGCGGCAGATAGAGGACGCGGAGCCCGGCCCGGAGATGGCGTATTTGAGGAAGGAGGAGCGCAGGGCCGTCCAAGCCTGCATAGCCAAGCTGGGGACCAAGTACAAGGCGGCCATCGTGCTGAGGGACATCGAGGACCTCCCGTATGAGGAGATAGGGCGCATGCTCTCGCTGCCCGTGGGCACTGTCAAGTCCAGGATCAATAGGGCGAGGGCGGAGTTGGGCAAGATAATTATCAGGGACTTCCCGGCCTTGGCGGAACAAACGCGCCGTCCGGGCGGTCAAAAGGGTTGAGGCGCCCTTTTCGCGTTACGGGCGCTCCCGCCGGGGCGTAGGCGGGGCCGCGGCTGAGGCTTGGACATGGCCTGGCGGCATTTTTACGAGGTAGGGATGGGATCGTATATGGCTCACGTAACGAAGAAAGCCTCACTGTACCTGGAGGGCCTGATGGGGCCCGGGGAGGCCGAGGAGTTCGAGAGGCACGTGGCTGGCTGCGCGAGGTGCGGGGAGTACCTGGACGCCGCGTCGGTCGCCTACGGCTGCGCCTCGAGGCTGGGCGGCGTGCACGTGCCCGAAGGCTTCGCCGAGGGGGTGGCCGCCGCGATAGGCGCGCAGGTCGGACGGGCTTCGGGCGGCGCGCGCCATGCGGGGCGGGTAGGCCCCACATGGCGCCTGACGCGGATGCCGGCCCGATGGCCCGCGGCATTGGCCTCATTGGCCGCATGCGCCGTCATCGCCGTGGTCGGCGCGTTCGTCTGGGCCTCGGTCTCCGATAGGGACGCCCCGCAAGGCCAGGGCGGGGCCCACGCGGGGACGGTGGCGGACGCGGGCGCGGCCGACGGGGCAGGGTCCGACCAGGCCTTGGCCGCCGCCCCCGGGGACCTTGCCGACGGGGGAGGCGAAGCGCCGGGCGGGTTGGCCGGCTACGGCCCGAATGACTTTTATGGGGGGCCGGCGTTCGAGGTCTCCGTCGCGGCGGGGGAATCGGGGCTGGGCCTATCCGCCGAGGCGGCGGACGGCCCGACGAAGGATGGGGCGGCCGATGCGGACGAAGGGCTGAGGGCCCTAGGGGAGCCGCGGGCGTACGGCGTATCCACCGTCCGCGTGCGCGCCGCCGGCCTGGCCGCGGCCGACGGCTATTCCGGGCTGATGCTCGCCTTGGCCGCCTATGGCTATCCCGCCGTCATGGCCGACGGCTTGGATGGCTGGGAGGGCGTGCTGGCGTTCCTGCCCGAAGGCGGGCCAGGCGAATGGGCGGAGGCGCTGGGGGCCGCGCTGGGTTGGGGGCTGGAGTTGGGGGCGGACGGGGACGGGGGACCCTGGCTGCTGGTGACGCCGCATGTCGAGGTGGGCGAAGGCATGGGCCTATATAACATCATCATCGCGGAACGGTAGTCCGGGGACCGAACGACGGGCTCGGACGGGCCTAGGGGGGATTCCAAGGGTGGGCGGAGCCGCCGCCGGTACCGTCATGGTCATCGACGGCAACAGCATAATGAACAGGGCCTTCTACGGCGTGCGCGCGAAGGAGCCGCTGAGGACGTCCGACGGGACCGTGACGAACGCCGTGCTCGGCTTCGCGAACGCCTTCCTTAAGCATGTCAGGGAGATAAGGCCGACCCACGTATGCGTGGCCTTCGACCACATGCGGGAGAATTTCCGGCACTCGATGTACGCGGGTTACAAGGCCAACCGGAAGGGCATGCCGGAGGATTTGGCGGCGCAGATGCCGCTCATCAAGGGGCTGCTCACGGCGATGGGCGTGGCCGTCTGCGAGAGGCCCGGGTATGAGGCGGACGACTTGATCGGCACCGTCTCCAGCGCGGCGGTCTCAGCCGGCATGGACGTCCGGATAGTGACGGGGGACAGGGACGCGCTGCAGCTTCTGGACTCCGACCGCGTGCGGGTGCTGCTGCCGGTCACCGCGAGAGGCTCGACGGAGACCTTGGAATACGACGCGGAGGCGTTCCTGGGGGAGTATGGGTTCCCCCCGAGCCAATTCCTGGAGTTGAAGGCTATCATGGGCGACCAGTCGGACAGCGTGCCTGGGGTCAAGGGCATCGGGGAGGTGGGCGCCCTTAAGTTGATACGTGAGTATGGGACGCTGGAGGGCGTGTACGGCAGCCTCGGCGCGCTGCCCGAGAAGGTCAGGGCGAGGCTGTCGGACTCGCGTGAGATGGCGATGCTGAGCAGGCGGCTGGTGACGATCGAGCGCGGCGTCCCCGGCATGCCGGATTTGGAAAGCCTCGCGTTCGATGAGGGTTCGCTGCGGACCGAGGGGGCGTTCGGGGCTATGGCCCGCCTGGAACTGGGCGGCCTGATGAGGAGGCTGAGGCCCGACCTGACGCCTGACCTAACGCCCAGAACGGCGACCGAACCGACGCCCGGCAAGGTGCCTGTCATGGCGGACAGCCCGATCCCCATCATAGGTCCCGGCTTGGCGCCCGACCCGCCTCCGGGGGATGGGGCCGTCGGCGGCCCGCCGGGCGGGGGGTATACCCTGGTTACGAACGTCGACGCCCTGGACGGGATGGTCGATGCGATCGCACGCGAAGGCGCGGCGGGCATGCACCTCCTGACCGACGCCGACGGGATGGGCGGCGGGTCCATGGCGGGAGCCTCATTCGCCCTAGGCTCGGGCGCCGCGTATTACGTGACGTTCGGTCCGAGGCTCTCGGAGCGTGACCTGTGCTCCCGCCTGCCCGGCCTGATGGGGAAGGCCTCCGTCAGCGTCCACGGCACCAAGGAGGCCGCGCTGCACCTCCTGAGGATGGGCGAGGCCATGCCGCCCCCGGCGTTCGACGCGTCATTGGCGGCCTACCTGCTGGACCCGACGCTAGGGGACTACGGGCTGCCGGCGATAGCCGAAAGGTACCTGACCCTGAGCCCTGAGGATGCGGGGCTGCTGGGTGAAGGCAAGCCCCGGGGCGCCGCGTTCGCCTCCATGACCCCCTCGGCGGCGGCGCCCATGGCCTGCGCCCGCGCGGCGGCCGCCATGAGGCTTCATGGGCGCATGGCGCCGATGATGGAAGGTCAGGCGCTGGGGAGCCTCCTGCATAATGTGGAGATACCCCTGGCCAATGTGCTGGCCGGTATGGAGGAAACCGGCTTCCTGGTGGACGGCGCGTCGCTCTCGTCCTTCGCCTCGGGGTTGGAGGAGGAGATGGGGGGGCTGCGCGACAGGATCTGCCTCATGGCGGGGGAGGACTTCAACCTGAACTCGCCGTCGCAGCTCGCCGAGGTGCTGTACGGCAGGCTGGGCTTCCCGGTCGGGAGGAAGACGAAGACGGGCCGCTCCACCGACGCGGACGCGTTGGAGCGGATCATGGGCCTCCACGGAATCGTGCCGGAGATCCTTAGGTACAGGCAGGTCAGCAAGCTCCATTCCACGTACGCGGTCGGCCTTCTGGGCATGATAAGCCCGAGGACCGGGCGGATCCACACGCGCTTCAACCAGACGGTGACCTCGACCGGGCGCATCAGCAGCGTCGAGCCTAACCTGCAGAACATACCCGCCAGGACCGAGCTGGGCCGCCAGATAAGGAAATGCTTCATACCCGGCAAGGGGTCCGTCCTCATCGACGCGGACTACAGCCAGGTGGAGCTTAGGGTCCTGGCGCACATGAGCGGCGACGAGGGCCTGATAGACGCGTTCGCCAAAGGCCGCGACATACACGCGGCCACCGCGGCGCAGGTCTTCGGGGTCGCTGAGGGCAGCGTGACCCCGGCCCAGCGCGCCCGCGCCAAGGCCGTGAACTTCGGGATCATGTATGGCATCGGCGACTACGGCCTGGCCAAGGAGCTGGGCGTATCCAGGGCTGAGGCGGCCGAATACATGAAGGGCTACCTCGACAGGTTCGGGGGCGTGAGGCGGTTCATGGCCGAGTCGGTCAGGAAGGCCAGGGAGACGGGGGGGGCCGTCACGATCCTGGGCAGGGTGAGGCCCATACCGGGGATAGGCTCCGCCAACGTGAACGTAAGGTCCGCCGCTGAGAGGGTCGCCATGAACACGCCCATACAGGGGAGCGCGGCCGACATAATCAAGGTGGCCATGGTGGACGTGGAAAGGCTCATGCGCGGGAGGCGCATGGCCTCGAGGCTCATACTGCAGGTGCACGACGAGCTGTTGGTCGAGGCGCCGCTCGGGGAGGCGGATGAGACGGCCGCCTTGCTGAAGGGTTCGATGGAGGGGGCCGCGAGCCTCAGGGTGCCGCTTACGGTGGACGTCCATATGGGTGGGAGCTGGTATGACACGAAGTAGGCCGGAACCGCCGCCCGGGCGCGGCGCGGCGCCTACGGGGCGCCCCATGGGCGCGCGCGGCGGCATGGCGGGCGCGAGGATCGCGGTGATCGGGGTGACGGGCTGCATGGGCGGCGGCAAGTCGACGGTATCCGCGATCGCGTTGCGCCTCATCGTCGACGGCGGGCTGTTCGGGGAAGGCATGGCCGAGCTGTTCGACGCCGACGCGGAGGCAAGGCTTATGTTGGCGGTGGGCGGACCGGCCTACCGTGGGGTTGTGGATACGTTCGGCGAGAGCGTCCTAGGGGAGGGCGGCGGGATAGACAGGCAGAGGCTGGCCGAGGCCGCCTTCTCGGACGAGGCTTCGCTGCGGGCGCTTAACGCCTTGACGCATGTCTTGGTGGCGGAGTCGGTGTATCGCCGGATCGCCGGCTTGCTCGGGCGGTACCGCGGAACGGTCGGCTCGGCGGCTTTGGGGGGCCGGGCGGACCGGAGCGGCGACCGCGCGTCCAGCCCGGGCCGGACGGTCGGCTGCATGGTCCTGGACGCGCCGCTGCCCGTCGAGAGGGGGTTCCTCGACGTGGCCGACGCCGTTTGGGTCGTGGAGGCCCCGCTTGCCCTGCGGCTGGAGCGGATAGCGGGTAGGGGCGGCATAAGCCGGGATGACGCGGTCAGGCGGATGGGCGCCCAGATGGGTCCGGAAGAGTATAGGAGGCTGGCCCGAACGGTGATCGTGAATGACGGCGATATGGGGAGGCTGCGATCCGAGGTGCTTTCCAAGCTCAAGGAACACTTCCGGCCCGATGTGGACATATGGGACTGAAGGTCTTCAACAGCAGGTCGGCCAGGTTCGCGTTCATCTCCGTCACCGCCATCCTGGCGTCCTTGGCTGTCTTTGCATGGGTGACCGTCCCACGGTTCTTCTACCCCATGGACCACGCCGACTCGGTCGAGGCGCACGCGCGCGCCAACGGCCTCGACCCTTACCTGGTCATGGCCGTCATAAAGGCCGAAAGCGGGTTCAAGGCCGACGCCAGGTCGGGGGGCGGGGCCTTGGGGCTCATGCAGGTGACCGACGCGACGGCTTCCTGGATTGCCGGGATGGTGGGTAAGGAATATAATGTCCGTGACTTGCTGGACCCCGAGGCCAACATCGGGTACGGGTGCTGGTACCTGGGTTGGCTGATGCTGATGTTCGGGGATGAGCGGACTGCCCTCGCCGCATATAACAGCGGGCACAACAACGTCCTGCGGTGGCTGGGGGACGAGGAGGTCAGCATGGACGGCCTCGCCCTATCCAAGATCCCGTACAGGGAGACGGCCAACTTCGTCAGGAGGGTCCAAAGCTATAGGGATGTCTACGTGAGCCTATATCCCGGACGGTGGAGGTAGACATGGGCAACGTCTTCGTCAAGGTGGCCAGGGTGGCCTATATGGTGGCCTTCGCGCTGTCGTCCGCGTTCGTCGCGCTGGCCGCGCTGCTGCCCGGCGTGAGGCGCGCGTTGCTCGACGCCTACCATTCTTGGGAATACATGGGCTACGCCGTCGCCCTGGCGGGCGCGGCCGTCGCGCTGGCGGGGGCGTTCCTCATCGCGAGCAGGGACAGCAGGGCGTGGAGGAAGAGGAGCGTGAAGGCGTCCACCTCCATCGGTGAGATAAACATCTCCATGCAGGCCATAGAGTCGATAGCCGTCACGGCCTCGAGGAGGGTCCAGGGCGTGAAGGAGTCCAGGGCGTACCTGCGCAGGGGGGACGACGGCATCGAGGTGACGGCCAGGGCCATAGCGTACGCGGACCATAACATACCGAACCTGTGCAAGGAGATGCAGGGCAAGGTCAAGGACATGATAGAGGGCAACGCCGGGGTGAGGGTGACGGGCGTCAGGGTGATCGTCGACAACGTGAGCGCCCAGGCCAAGCCTAGGGTGGAGTGAGGGGGGGCGCGGTGAAGGATCTGGGCAGATGGGCCTCCGGGCATAGGTGGGGTCTGGTCGGCGCCTTGGTGGGGTTCACGGTGGCCGCCGCCATCCTGGCGTTCGGGTTCCTCCGCGCGCTCGTCCTGGCCGCGTTCACGCTGGCCGGGTACCTGGTCGGGCGGATGTACTCCAGGGACGGCGAGTACCTGAGGAAGGTCCTGGACAGGATACTGCCCCCAGGCCACTACAGGTGAGGGGATGAGCAGGAAGGGATCCAGGGAGCTCGCGATGAGGCTCCTATACCAGACCGACGTGCAGCGGGGCGACAGGGCGTTCCAGATAGAGTGGGCCTTGGGCGAGAGCTGCGACGACGAGGAGGACAGGGCGTACGTGACCGACGTCCTTGACGGCGTGGAGGGGCGGATGGCGGAGATCGACGGCCTGATAGGCGACCATGCGAAGGGCTGGAAGACGAGCAGGATGTCCAAGGTCGACCTGGCGATAATAAGGCTGGGCCTGTATGAGATCCTAGGCAGGGAGGACATACCGGTCAACGTCACCATGAACGAGGCGGTGGAGCTTGCCAAGAGGTACGGCGGCGATGAGTCGGCGTCATTCGTGAACGGCGTCCTGGGGGGCATCTACGAGACGCTGGAAAGGCGCGCGGCCCCCGCCCCGGATGCCCCATGACGGCCTGGGGCGGCAAGGCGGCCGAGGGGGCCGTTGAGGGGGGCGCGTACACGGTCAGCCAAGTCAACCGTTACATAAAGTCTATGTTCGCGGGTGACGGCACGCTCTCGGACATAAGGGTGGCCGGGGAGATCTCGAACTTCAAGCGCCATCACA
Source organism: Oscillospiraceae bacterium (assembly GCA_009783805.1). Classification (GTDB taxonomy): domain Bacteria; phylum Bacillota; class Clostridia; order WRCU01; family WRCU01; genus WRCU01. The sequence continues at coordinate 5,040 of WRCU01000010.1, read as the reverse complement.
CGGGGCATATGTACTTCTCCGTCAAGGATGAGGGAAGCGTGATCTCGTGCGTGATGTTCAGGGATAGGGCCGAGACCGTGGCCTTCCTGCCTGAGAACGGCCATATGGTCGTCGTGCGGGGCGCCGTCTCGGTCTTTGAGCGCGACGGGCGTTACCAGATATACTGCGCGTCCATGGCGGCGGCCGGCAGGGGGGCCCTGGACAAGGCTTTCGAGGAGCTTAAGCTCAGGCTTTCCGGCGAGGGCCTGTTCGACGCGGGCCGAAAGAGGAGGATACCCATGCTCCCCGAATCCGTGGGGGTCGTGACCTCGCCCACGGGTTCCGTGCTGCGTGACATAGTGAACGTCATAGACAGAAGGTTCCCCGGCATGAGGGTGAAGGTCCTGCCCGTCGCCGTGCAGGGCGTGGAGGCCCCGAAGGAAGTCGCCAAGGCCATAGCGCAAGCCAGCAGGTTCGGGCTGTGCGACGTCCTGATAGTCGCGAGGGGCGGCGGGAGCGCGGAGGAGCTTTGGGCCTTCAACGCCGAGGAGGTGGCCAGGGCCTGCGCCGCGTCCGTGATCCCCGTCATATCGGCGGTCGGCCATGAGACGGACTTTACGATCCTCGACTTCGTCGCGGACGTCCGGGCGCCCACGCCATCGGCCGCGGCGGAGCTGGCCGTGCCCGAGAAGGGGGCGCTCAAGGCCTTGGTAGACGACTACAGGCGGCGCCTGGCCGACGGCCTCTCGAATTGGCTGGCAATCAGGAGGGCGGCCTTAGGCAGGTTCTCCGTCGAGGGCGCGTACCGGGGCCTGACGGACATGATCGGCAAGGGCAGGCTGAGGGCCTCCCTCCTCGGCGAAAGGCTCTGCGCCAAGGCCCAGGAGTCGGTTAGGTCCAAGAGGGCCGAATTGGAGGCTTTATTAAAGGCGATGGGCACATTCGACGTCCCCAAAGCCTTGGACGCGGGGTACGCGGTGGTCACCGACTTGGATGGGCGATTGGTCAGGACCGTCGGCGAGGTTCGAGCCGGGGGCGGGTTCGTCCTGAGGATGAGGGACGGTTCCCAAAGGTGCAGGCCGGATTTCGGGGACGCGGAAGGGCCCGGCGGACGGGCGGATTGAAGGGCATGACGGAGGGAGCCATGGGTGGCGGGTCGGATACGGATCCAATGAAGGCGGACGACGGAAAGGGGCTGGGCGATGGCGGGCCCATGAGCTTCGAGGCCGCGCTGGAGGCTGTTGAGCGCATAGTCAGGCGCATGGAGCGGGGCGACCTCAGCCTGGATGAGTCGATAGAGGCCTTCGAGAGCGGGATGGGCTATGTGGAGCTCTGCTCCAGGAAGCTAGGCGAGGCGGAGACGAAGGTCATTATGGTGAGGGAGAGGTACGGCCCGCAGAAGGCCGACGGCGGAGCGGCGGGGGGCTGAGGCCCGCCTTGCCCGATTATGCGGGCGGCCCGCGGCGGCTGGCCGGCTAGGCGAAGGTGGCGTATGGACTCGGGGTTCTTGGGGCTCTATGGGCGGTACCGGGGCATCGTGGACGATGCCTTGGTGCGCATGCTGCCCGAGATCCCGGGGGACGCGCTTAGGGGCGCGATGAGGTATGCCCTGCTGGGCGGCGGGAAGCGGGTGAGGGGGGTCGCCTTCCTGGCCGTCGCCATGGGCGGGGTCGGCGGAGGCGTGGCCGCCGACGCGGCGGAGGGGGGCGAAGGCCCGGCCGGGGTCGCCGTCCGGTTCGCCTGCGCCGCTGAGATGGCGCATGCGTACTCATTGATCCACGACGACCTCCCGTGCATGGACGATGACGACATGAGGAGGGGCAAACCCTCATGCCACGTCGCCTACGGTGAGGCTATGGCCTTGCTGGCCGGCGACGCCTTGCAGAGCAAAGCGTATGAGTGCATGATAGGCGCGCTCGCGCCGTCCATAGGCTTGGGTTTGGACGGCGAGGCCTGCGCCGCCGTGCTGGGCGCCGCGATAGGGGAGGCCGGCATGGTCGGCGGACAGGCCAGGGAGATGGCGGGCGTGGGCGGCGGCTTGGATGCGACGCTGGCCATGTACGCCATGAAGACGGGCGCCTTGCTGGAAGCCTGCGTGACGGCTCCGGCGGCCCTCATGAAGGTCGACGGAGCCGGGCGGGAGGCCCTCAAGGCCTACGGAAGGGCGTTCGGCCTGCTGTACCAGCTGCGCGACGACTTGATGGATGTGGTGGGGGACACGGGGAGGATGGGGAAGAAGGTAGGCAGGGACGAGCGGAAGGGCAAGGTGACCGTCCCGACGATATTGGGGGTCGAGGGGACGGAAAAGCGCATCAAGGATCTCCTCGGCGATGCCATGGACGCGTTGGCGAGGGCGGGCGGCCTAGGGACGGGCTTTTTGCCGGACTTGGCGGAGTACGCCGCATACAGGGATGCATGAACGGCTTGCGGCCGTATGGGGGAATGCGCGGGATGCTGGATGGGATCGGCGATTTTTTCGTGAAGGTCATCGACAATAAGGCGATAACGGTGCCGGCCTTGGCTTGGCTCGTGGCCCAGACGCTGAAGGTGGCCGTCGAGTCGGTGAGGCACAGGGGGTTCAGCGTCGCGAAGTGCCTCAAAGGGTCGGGCGGCATGCCCAGCGCGCATACCGCCTATATCGTATCGTTGGCGACGGTCATAGGGCGGGTCAGGGGTTGGGACAACCTGGAGTTCGGCCTCGCCGTGGCGATCGCGATCATAATCATGTACGACGCGGCCGGCGTCCGGAGGGCCGCGGGGCAGCACGCTGAGGTGCTCAACAGGATGAGCGGCGGGAACGGCGCCGAGGACAAGAGATTGAACGAGTATATGGGGCATAAGCCCATAGAGGTGGCGGTGGGCGCCGTACTGGGCATCGCTCTGGCTATGGCTTTGACGTGACGCGCTGGATATATATTGCATTATTGGGATGATATGTCTATGATAAGGCATATGGGGATAGGGAGCGTCGTGGTGGGAAAGCGTCTTAGCGGCATAGCGGTCGTTTCGAACGGCATGGTGGGTGAATCGGTGCGCCTGGCCGCGGAGATCATCGAGGCGTTGGGGGCGCGGGGGATCGCCCACCGGCATGCGACGGCCTTCAAGGGCGGGGCCGAGTGCGGGTTGGAAGGCATCGCCGATGGGATGGACGCCGCCGTGGCGATAGGCGGGGACGGGACGTTCATCAGCGTCGCCAAGGCCTTGCTGGGCCGCGGGGTACCCTTGTTGGGGGTCAACTTGGGCAGGCTGGGCTTCCTGACCGAGGTAGAGCCCGGCGAGGTGGGTTGGGCCGTCAGCCGCCTGGCCGTAGGCGACTACCGAATCGAAGAGAGGATCCTGCTCGACGTCAGGGTCCATGGCCCCGATGGCCGCCTACTGTTTTCGGGCCCAGCGCTGAACGACTTCTCCATGCATAGGGGCTCCGCGTACAAGGTCCTACGGCTGGGCGTGCGCATAGACGGCGAGCTGATGGACGAGGTTTCCGGTGATGGGATCATAGTGGCGACCCCGACGGGATCGACCGCCTACAGCCTGTCGGCGGGGGGGCCCGTCATAGACCCGGAGGCGGAGGTGGTCCTTCTGACGCAGATATGCCCGCACGCGCTGTTCGCGCGCCCCGCGGTGCTGATGGGCCGCAGGGCCCTGTCGATAGCCGTCGACGGTAAGGCGTCGGCTTGCGTGGCGTCCGTGGACGGGGTGGCCATAGAGGGCGTGGCGGGGGGCTCGCGCGCGGAGGTCAGGGTCCGCGAAGGCAGGTTCGCCATGCTGCGGGTCAAGGGTGGGAGCTTTTACGGCGCGGCCAAAGGCAAGATGGGCGGCAAGCCCGCGTAAGTCGCGGGGGAACGGGGGTAGCGCGATAAAGAAGGACATCAGGCAGGCCCTCATCCTCGAGATCATCGAAGGGGAGGACGTGGAGACCCAGGATGACTTGGCCGGGAGGCTGCGCGGGATGGGGCACGTGATAACCCAGGCGACCATATCCAGGGACATCAAGGAGCTGGGCCTGGTAAAGGCCATGTACGGGGAAGGCCGCTATAGGTACGCCCGACTGGCGGCCGAGAAAGAGCGCGCCGCCAACGGGAGGGTCCTGAACGTGTTCGCGGAGGCGTTCGTTTCGCAGCGCTACGCGGGGAACATGGTCGTCGTCAGGACGCTCCCGGGGATGGCGCAGGGGGCGGCCTCCGCCGTCGACGCCCTGGGTGAGGGGGGGGTCCTCGGGTCCATAGCGGGCGACGACACCGTGTTCGTCATCTGTGAGGATGCCGGGGTGGCCTCAGCCATATCGGGGAAACTGGAGGGCATGGCGAGGAAAGGTCGGATGGCCTGAGGGCTTGCAACCCGTGCGCGGTCCGAAAAAGGTGCCCATCATGCTGCAGCAGTTGGAGATCAGGAACGTGGCGGTCATAGCGGACATGACCGTCGAGCTGGGCGAAGGGCTCAACGTCATCAGCGGCGAGACGGGGTCCGGGAAATCCGTCCTCATAGAGTCCCTTAAGGGCGTCTTCGGCGGGAGGTTCACGAAGGAGCTGGTACGCGGGGGGGCCGACAAAGCCGTGGTTTCGGCCTTGTTCTCGGTCGGCGCCGATACCGTGACGGCGGAAGTCGTCAGGGGCCTCGGATTCGAGCCCGAGGGGGGGGCGGTCCTGCTTTCCAGGGAGATCAACCAAGCGGGCAAGGGCGTGTGCAGGGTGAACGGCAGGGTTGCGACCGTAGGGGCGCTGCAGGCCATCAGCTCGTCCATGGCCGACATACACGGGCAGAATGAGAACCATTCCTTGTCGGACACGGGCAAGCACATCGTGCTCCTGGACAGGTTCGCGGGGGACGCCTTAGGCTTAGCCCTATCTGAGTACCGCATGGCCTACGCCTCGTACCGGGCCAAGGCCGCGGAGCTGGGCCGGTTGACCGCCGAGGAGGAAGCCATGCGGACCAGGGCGGAGGCGTTGAGAGTGCAGGTCGCCGAACTGTCCAAGGCCAGGCTGAGGGAGGGCGAGGAGGAGGAGCTGAGGGTCCGTAGGGAGGCCGCTCGCAACGCCTCCGAGATAGCGGCCTCGCTGGGGG
>WRCU01000009.1 GCA_009783805.1 Oscillospiraceae bacterium | reverse complement strand
GGGCTTCACCATCAAGGGCAGGTACTTCGGCGGGGACGGGCCGGAAGGCGGGGGGCTGGCGGACGCCTCGGGCGGCACCGGCACCCAGGCCACCTCGCAGACGCCGGGGGGCACGGACGCCGGATCCCCAGCCACCGACGCGCTCGGGACCGGCGACGGCGGGGACGACCCCGGCGACGGCGGGGACGGCGACACGGAAGGGTCGGGATGGGACGGCGGGTACGCCACCACCAAGATCAACAAACCGCAGTTCGACGGCCTCAAGGTGAAGGCCATATACCTGACCGGGTCGACCGTGGCCAACCACCTTAGGTTCACGGGCTTCATCGACATGGTGAACGAGACCGAGCTGAACGCGGTGGTCATAGACCTGCGGGAGTCCACCGGGGTCGAGTACAGGTCGAGGCTGGAGAGCGTGGTCGAGTACGGCGACAGGGTGGTCAAGTACGACATAGAGGAAGTCGTCGGCAGGCTGAACGAGAACGGCATATACGTCATCGGCAGGCTCGTCTGCTTCCAATCCATCCTGGCCGGGGTGAAGGGTGAGTGGGCCATCAAGGACGAGGATGAGGTGACCGTATGGAAGGACGTTTCCGGCGCCTACTGGCTCAACCCATATAACAGGGACGTCTGGGAGTACCTGCTCGACATCGCCGAGGAGGCGGTGCTGCTCGGCGTAGATGAGATCCAATTCGACTACGTGAGGTTCCCGACGCCCTCCGTGACCAAGGTCCTATACTACGGCAAGGACGTCCCCTCCAAGGAGGAGGCGATAGAGGGCTTTTTGCTCCGGGCCAAGGAGAGGATCACCGAGACGTACGGCATACCGGTCAGCGCGGACGTCTACGGCATCATCATAGAGAGCGACCTGGACGCCGGCCTCGTGGGGCAGAAGCTGGAGTACATAGGCCGCGACGGCATCATCCTCTGCCCGATGATATATCCCTCGCACTACGCTAACGAAAAGTCGAACGGCTACGGCCAGGCCGTGAACGGCGTGCTCTTCAAGGCGCCCGACTTGGAGCCTTATAAGCTCATATACAACGTGCTCCTCAAGATGCGTTCGAGGTCACTGTCCATCGACGGGTTCAACTCCACGATAAGGCCATACCTGCAGGCCTTCACGGCGTCATATCTGGCGGAAGGCTATTGGCAGGCCTACACCCCGTCCGTCATCCGCGAGCAGATACAGGCCGTGTATGACGCGGGGTACGAGGAGTGGATCCTATGGGACCACAACAACAACTATAAGAGGGATACGTTCATGCCTCCCGTCGAGTCGTAGCTTTCGGCGACCGCATCGCGGGTTACGTAGGCGCGACTTCCTCAATCGGCATGATCGCTTTCGGAGGCGCGGCATGTTCATATACGGCAGGACGCAACCGCTCAAGGACCTCGCCATATCCGACGCCCTAGGCACGCTCCGCGGCCTCGGGTTCGAGGGGGTGGAGCTCTGCTTCGAGAACCCCGACATAGACCCTAGGTCCGCGCTGGACGAAGGGTTGGCGGCCAGGCTGAGGGAGCGCCTGGACGGGCTCGGCTTCCCCGGGGGCCATTCGCTCAGCTACCACCAGGACTACGTCGGTGACCCGGACGCGTTCAAGGGCCTCATCAGGATCATGGGGCTGTCCGGCGCCCTGGGCTCAGACGTGCTGGTCATATCATGCCCATACGCCAGGACGGGGTCCGCCGATGAGTGGGACGCGACGGCCGGAAGGCTCAGGGAGCTGTGCGCCGCGGCGGAGGGCAATGGGCTGCGCCTCGCCCTCGAGCCGGAGCCGAGGTTCGTGGTGGGCGACACGGCGTCGCTGCTCAGGATGATGGGCGAGGTCGGCTCGGCGGCGCTGCACGCGAACCTGGACCTGGGCCACATGTTCCTCGGGGACGACGACCCGCTGGCCCGCATCCGCCAGGTGGGCCCGAAGGTCGCCCACGTGCACGTGGAGAACATGCGGGCCGGGATCCACGACCATAGGCTGCCCCACGACGGCGACATGGACCTCGGCGAGTACGTCCGCGCGCTTTCCGACATAGGCTTCAAGGGCGGGATGGCCCTGGACATGTATAAGCATGACTATAGGGAGATCGCGCCCGACGCGATCAGGTACATCAAAGGCCTCATCGCGAAGGCGGCCCTATAATGTCGTTTTCCGGCGAGGTGAAGGGCGAGGTCCGCGCCATCCCCATAAAAAAGCGTTGCTGCGCGAAGGCCGCGGCCTCCCCCCTGGGCCCGGGGCGGATCGCCGCGGTGGGGGGCTGCTGCGCGAAGGCCGCGCTGCGCACGCTGTTCATACGCTCCGGCTCCCTATCGGACCCCCTAAAGTCCTACCGCATGGAGATAGCCTGCCCCGACGGCGCCTCGGCCGAGGCCGCGTGCGCGCTCATGCGCGGGTTCGGGATGGACGCGAAGGCCGCGGAGCGCAAGGGCGCCCACTTGGCCTACATAAATGAGGCGGGGGACATCGCGGACTTCCTGAAGGCCATCGGCGCGGGGCGCTCCGTCTTCGGCGTCGAGAACGCGCGGGTCCTGAAGGACGTCAGGAACAACGTGAACCGCGGCGTGAACTGCGAGAGCGCGAACATAGGCAAGACGGTCTCGGCCTCCGCCCGGCAGGCCGACAACATACGCTACGTGCTGGGGCGCCTGGGTGAGGGCGGCTTGGACAGGCGGCTGGCCGAGGCGGCCAAGGTGCGTCTGGAGCATGCGGAGATGCCCATAGGCGAGCTCGGCCTCATGGCCGACCCCCCCATAACGAAGTCGGGCATGAGCCATAGGCTCAGGCGCCTGGAGATGATGGCCGAAAGCCTGAGGGAGGCTCCATGAAGTCGGACGGCAGGGCGAGGTCCAGGCTGATACCCATATTGGCCGCGCTCATCATCGCGGCTGCGCCGCTCGCGTTCCTAGGGTGCTCGGGAGGCGGGGCCGGCACGGACGCCGGCGCCGACTCGGCTCCCGCCGGGACGGCTTCCGTATCCGGGGCTACGGGAACCTGGGACGCGGGGCCGGGCACGGGCGGGGGCGACGGCGGCACGGATGGGGGGACGCCGAGCGGGACGCCGGACGGGGCGGCGGGGGAATCCATGGTAGGGGAGGCGGGGAGCTTGCCGGAGACGCCGAAAATATCGGAGGTAGGCAACTTCGAGATAAGGGACGGCAGGGTCTACGACCCCGCCGGGAATGAGTTCATCGCGATAGGCACCAACGTCAACGGGCCGCGCGGCTTCTTCACCAGGGACACGCTGTCGGACGTCGGCCTGATGGTGGACGTCTGGCGCTTCAACTGCGTCCGCCTGATCACCACGTTCGGCATACAGTGGCAGCAAGGCGCCAACACCGACCTGGATGCGATAGTGGCGGCCTTCACCTCCAGGGGGGTGGTCGTCATGATCGAATGCCACGACTACACGGGCGTATACCCCGACGGGAACGAGTACCGGAACCCGCGGGGCGACGCGGTCCGCTACTCCCTGGACGACTTCACCGCCAAGTGGGTGGAATGGGCGGAAAGATATATGGACAACCCATATGTCTGGATCAATATAATGAACGAACCCAGCGGCAACACGGCCGGCGACGGGCCGGGCTGGCCAGGCTGGTCGGGCAGCCTGCGCGAGGACTGCGAGACCTGGCACGCGGTCCACAGGCACGTGATCGAGGCGCTGCGCGGGTGCGGGTTCGAGAACGTCATCGTCCTCGACGAGAACCACTACGGCCAAGGGGCCTATGACCCCGGCGACCCCGACGGCTACGGCAGCGCGATACTGAACGTGGGCCCGAAGCTCAACGCGGAGTACGGTAACCTCCTCTATTCGCTCCACCCTTACGGATGGTCGCAGCCGGGCAGGATCGGCAGGTTCGCGGCCGACTGCCGCGAAAGGGGCATCGCGCTCATATTCGGCGAGTACGGGGCCGCGTACGGCGACCTGAACACGCACAAGTCCGCCATGGAGCTGTACGAGGCCGCCCTGACGCACGGCGTGGGCCGACTGTACTGGTCATGGCAGGGCGACGTCTTCTGCCTCACGGACAAGGCGATCCCGGGCGTGGTCGACGGCGGCGGATATGAGGCGGACAGGACGGACGGCGAAAGGCCGGGCAACCTCTCTTGGTTCGGCGGCCTCGTTTGGGACGATACCCGCGGGGCGCTAAAACTGCCCTTGGAGCGGTTCACCTTCCCGACCGTCTTCAACGGCGACTTCTCCTTGGGTACCGCGGGTTGGTGGAACATAGGGGGCACCCCCATGACCAGGCTCGCGGGCGGATCGCACGACGGAAGCTACTGCGGCAGGCTGAGGCCGGGGTATGGCTATTCGGGGCAGGAACTGGACGCCGTCAACCTCAAGCCGAACGGCGTATACGAGTTCGGCGCATGGGGCAGGTGCGAGCCGGGCACGACGGGCGCCGACGGCCGCTCCGAGATAGGGCTGCGCTATAGGGCGACCGCCGACTCGCCGGAGGAGACGCTGACCCTTTCGTTCCATTCGGGCGAGTGGGAGAGGCTTGAGCTGACGCTCACCATGCCCGAAACCGTTTATTCGGCACGCATATTCATATGGCAGTCCGACCCGTCGATCGACTTCATGTTCGACGGCATAAGCCTGACCTTCTTGGGCTGAGGCGCGGGCGGGCGGCCTCTCAGACCTCAGCCACGGCCCCCGAGGCGGCCGACCTAAGCTCGGCCTCCGCTATGCGTATCGTGTCCATGGTGCTGCGCGGCGGGGCTACCGTGATCTCCGTGCCTTCCAATATGGCGTCGACGAAGTAGCGCAGCTCCCTAAGGTAACCGTTCTCCTTGGGCATATCGGGGCACGGCAGCGCCTTGCCCTCGGAGGGCAGGATCCTGAGGGACCCGTCCCTGGAGAAGATGAGGCTGCCCCTCTCAAAGTTCACCCTGAAGACCATCTCGAACCCGTATTCGCCGTTCAAGGTCCAGTCGTCCTGGGCGTTGATGACGGCGTCGAGCCCATCGTACATGTAGTTCGTGGACACGATGTCATACCCGCTGCCCGGGAAGGCGTTCGCGGCCGAGGTGAATACGCGGCTAGGCAATCCGAAGACGTGGTTTATCATGTCCACGTCGTGTATGTGCTGGTCCAGCAGGCAGCCCCTGCTCATCTCCTCCCTAAGGAGCCAGTTCTCCCATGACCACTTGGGCGTCCCTCCCCCGCGGAAGAAGTACGCGCCCTTGACCTTCCCGAACGTCCCCTCGTCGGCGTAGCGCTTAAGGACCTCATACTGCGGCCAGAACCTGAGGCATTGGCCTATCATCAGCCTCGCCCCCGTCCTTTCGGAGGTCTCGGCCATCGCCGCGCACTCCGCCGTCGACAGGGCCATCGGCTTTTCGCAGAGCACATTGACGCCCCTCTCCATCAACATGCACGAGACTTCGGAATGGAGGAACGTAGGCAGGGCCACGACGGCCAGGTCCGGATTGAAACACTTCAGCATATCCTCGATCGACAGGTATGCGTCATAGACGCCCAGGTCCATCTCGCCTTCGCCGACGCCCATGTTCCCCTTGCTCACGGCCCCGTCCAGTTTGGCTTGATCGACGTCGCAGATGGCCTTTAAAGCCAGCCTGCCGCCCTCGCCGGTCAGCTTTATCAGGTTTTCCAGGTGCCCCCGCCCCATCGCGCCGACGCCTATCAGCGCCGCCTTCAACTCCCCACCCATCGCACGCACCCCCACATGATGATCCCGCCGCCGCCGCCGACGCCATGGCCCGCCAGGATATGGCCAAGCCCTACCTGTCTATGGTACGGTAGTCGAAGATGGCGTCCATGGACGCCTTCGTGTTGTATATGACCTGGTCTTTGAAGTCCTTGTACCCACCCATCTCCGCGTTCAGGTAGCCGTCATAGCCTACCTCGCCCAAGGCCGCCATGACCTCGCGGAAGTCGACGTCCCCGGCCAGCAGGTCCACGAACCCCGAATAGCCCAGGTTGGCCCTGCAGTCCTTGACGTGCACGTTGACGATGCGGCTCCCCAGTATGCGTATCCACTGCTGCGGGAACCCGAACTGTATGAGGTTCCCCACGTCGAGGTAGAAGCCTACGTACGGCGAGGCCACCTTGTCCAGCAAGTCCCGGGCCTCGAGGGGTGAGAGCAGGAACTTGTTCCAGACGTTCTCGACGCCTATCCTGACCCCCATGCCCTCCGCGATGGGCGCGGCCTCGGCCAACGCCTCCAGCGTCCTGTCGTAGGCGTCGTCGTACCTGACCTCCCCGCCTTCCTGCGGGCCCACCGTCCCGGGGACGAACAGCACGTTGTCGGCGCCCAGCGACTTGGCCAGCGCCAGCTGCTTCCTCAGTATGTCCTTCGCCTTCCGCCTGATGACCCCGTCGTTCGACGCGACCCCATACTTCCAATAAAGGCCGGTGGCCAGGCCCGATATGCCGATGCCTATGGACCTCGCGTACTCACGCAGCCCGGCGGCCTCCCCGTCGTCGCTTTCCAGGGACAGCTCGCCCTTCTCGGCCATCGCCAGCTCTATGCCGTCGAACCCGGCCTCCTTGGCCTTGTGGACGCATTCCCGGACCGTATGCCCGCCGGGGACCGTCCATACATTGAGTCCCTTTCTCATAGCCACCCCCATAGCCCCATACGGCGCGGCCATCGACTGGGCCGCATCCAGGATAATACCTTCATTCTAAGTAAAGGTCGGTGCGTCGGCAATGGCGGCCTTGGCGAGCCGGTCCGCGTCCTCGTTCCATGGTATGCCGCTGTGCGCGGGGACCTTCTTGAAGCTGACGCCCACCTTCCCCGCGAAGGAGCCCATTTGCCTGAGGTAGTACCTGGCTATGCCCGACGAGGCCTTATACTCGCCGGTGCACCACTTGGCCAGCCCTTCGTAGTCATGGTACACGGTCAGCTCCCTAATGCCCATCCTCACGGCCGCGGTCAGCGCGTTGAGCACCGCCGCCATCTCCCCGCCGATCTGCCTCGAGCCCATGAGCTCGGCGTCCTTCACCGTCCCGCTGAGCTCCCTCAGCTTGACCCCATCCTTGATGAGCACGATCCCATATCCTATCCCGCGCCCGTCATACGATCCGTCGACGAACGCGGCGTAACCTTCGCGGAGCGGCCTGTCGGCGTCGAGCATGCCGCCCATCGCCAAGCGCTCCCAGGCGGACATGACCTCCCCGCGGGCCAGGTCGTCATCTATCCCGGTGGCGACCAGGGAGAATGAGCCCTTCGTCGGCTTATGGTATATCGCCGCTTCGCCGACCCCCTTCCCGCCATAGGTGACCTCGGCCCTCACCCCGAACCCGGAGTAGCGGACCTTCGCGAACCCGTAGCCCTCAGGCAGCGAGGCGGTCAGCGCCGCCAGCCTCTCAGCCAGCCTACCCTCATACTCGGATCCGGGCATCGGGCCCCTCCATCGTCACGACATGGAATTGCATGGATCCCCGCCTTCGCCCTCGGCTTCGGGGCCCACCTTCGCGAAGGTGACCTCTCCGCCTTCGGCCCCCACCGAAACCATGTCGCCGGCCTTGAACTCACCGGCCAGCATCCTCTCCGCCATCGGGTCCTCTATGAGCGTCTGGATGGTCCTCCTGAGCGGACGGGCCCCGTACACCACGTCGAAACCCTTCTCCCCCAACAGCTCGAGCAGGCCATCGGAGACCTCCATCCTTATCCCGACGCCCCTCAGCCTCCCGCCGAGGTCGCCCAGCATTATGGACGCTATCTTCCTTATGTCCTCCTTGGTGAGCTGGTGGAATACGATGATGTCGTCGATCCTGTTGAGGAACTCCGGCTTGAAATCCTTCTTCAGCTCAGCCAGGACGTTCGACTTCATCTCCTCGTAGCCCGCGGACCCGTCGCCCCGCGCGTCGGCCGAGAACCCGATCCGCCTCTTCTCGGTTATGGTCCTGGCCCCCACGTTCGAGGTCATAATGACGATGGTGTTCTTGAAATCCACCTTCCTGCCCTGAGCGTCGGTGAGCATGCCGTCCTCGAGCACCTGGAGCAGTATGTTGAATACGTCCGGATGCGCCTTCTCTATCTCGTCGAAGAGGAGCACCGAGTAAGGCTTCCTCCTGACCTTCTCCGTGAGCTGGCCGCCCTCGTCGTACCCCACGTAGCCCGGCGGCGACCCGACTATCCTGGACACGCTGTGCTTCTCCATGTACTCCGACATGTCGACCCTGATGAGCGCGTTCTCGTCTCCGAAGACGATGTCCGCCAGCGCCTTGCACAGCTCGGTCTTGCCGACGCCCGTGGGCCCGAGGAACACGAACGAGCCGATGGGCCTCTTAGGCTCCTTGAGCCCGACCCTGCCGCGACGTATGGCCTTTGAGACGGCCTTGACGGCCTCCCCCTGGCTGATTATCCTCGCGTGGAGCAGCCCCTCCATGTTCCTCAGCCTCTCGGCCTCCTCCTGCGCCAGCTTCCTCACCGGTATCTTCGTCCAGCCGGAGACGATGTCCTCTATCTCCGCCACCCCGACGAGCTCGGTCCTGGCCTCATTGCCGTCCGCCCATTCCTTCCTGGCGTCCTCGATCGCTTTTTTCAGCCCCTGCTCCCTATCCCTCATGGCGGCTGCCTTCTCGAACTCCTGGCACCGGATGCTGTCCTCCTTCTCCTTGCGCAGCGTCTCCAGCTCCGCCTCGAGCCCCTTTATGCCGACCGGCGCGGTGTGCGCCTTCAGCCTGGTCTTCGAGCTCGCCTCGTCGATGAGGTCTATGGCCTTGTCCGGCAGGAACCTGTCGTTGATGTACCTGGCCGAAAGGTTTACCGCCGCCTCGACGGCCTCGTCCGTTATCTTTACCTTATGGTGCGCCTCATACTTGTCGCGTATCCCCATGAGGATGGCGACGGCCTCCTCCTTGCTGGGCTCGCCGACGGTTATGGGTTGGAACCTGCGCTCCAATGCGGCGTCCTTTTCGACGTGCTTCCTATACTCGTTGAGCGTCGTGGCGCCTATGACCTGGATCTCGGCCCTGGCCATGGCCGGCTTGAGTATGTTCGCCGCGTCGATCGCCCCCTCCGCGGCGCCCGCCCCTATGATCGTGTGCATCTCGTCTATGAATATGATGACGTTGCCGGCCTTCCGTATCTCCTCCATGGCCTTCTTGAGCCTCTCCTCAAACTCGCCCCTATACTTGGCGCCGGCGATCATGGACGAAAGATCGAGCGTTATCACCCTCCTGTCCTTGAGGCCCTCAGGGACGTCGCCGCCCACGATGGCCTGCGCCAGCCCCTCGACCACGGCGGTCTTGCCCACCCCCGGCTCCCCTATCAGGCACGGGTTGTTCTTCGTCCTCCGGCTGAGGATCTGTATGATCCGCTCGATCTCCGCCTCCCTGCCTATCACGGGGTCGATCCTGCCTTCCGAGGCTTGCTGGGTCAGGTCCCTGCTGTACTGGTTTAGCGTCGGCGTGCCCGCGGCGCCGGCCGCGCCGGTGACAAGCTCCTGCTTGCCGGGGTCCATGCCCGCGACCTTCGCGAGGTCCCCATAGAGCCTGGCCAGGTCCACGCCGAACTCCGCCAGTATGTTGGCCGCGATGCAGTCGCTCTCCCTCACTATGCCCATCAGGATGTGCTCCGTGCCTATGGACCCTTGCTCCGCCTTGCGGGCCTCCATGTACGCGAGCTCGAGTATGCGCTTGCTCCTCGGGGTGAGCCCCTTGGGCTTCATGCCCTTTTCCTGCTTGCCCGATGACCCCATGATGACCCCGACGACCTTCTCCTCGGTTACTCCCAGGCTCGCCAGCGTCTTGGCCGCTATGCCCGTCCCCTCCTTGATGAGGCCGCAGAGCATGTGCTCCGTCCCTATGTATCCGTGGCCGAAGTAGGCCGCGGACTCCTCGCTGAGGATCATCGCGTTCTTGGCCTTCTCCGTGTACGCCTTATCGTCGAACGTCATCCCCGACCCCCCCAACTGTTTTTGCTGACCCGGTCATACCCCCGCGAATTCGCCCCTGAAGAGCTCCGCCCTCCTCACGTCCCTCTCGCCGGGGTCCAGCGGCTTGCCTAGGTTCTGCTGCAGGCTCGCCGGCTGGATCTTCGTCATGAGCTCGAACAGGCCCCCGACGCATACATTCCTCAATATACCCATGTCCGATCCCAGTATCACGTCCGAAAGCAGCCTGAACGCCTCATCCGAGCTCAGTATGCGCGCGTGCTTCAATAGGCCCAGCGAGCGGTGGACGCGGTCCTCGACCTTCACGGGGTCCTTCTTGTGGAGCTCGCCGCGCATGGCGGCCTCCTGGTTCATCACCTGCTGGGTGACGCTGGTTACGCCGCTGATGATCTCGCCTTCCGTATGGCCGAGCGAGACCTGGTTCGAGAACTGGAACATGTTGCCGTTCGCGTTGCTGTTCTCCCCATATGTGCCCCTGACCATCACGCCCATCTTGCCGCACGCCTCCAGCACCTTCTGTATGAGCCCGGTCATGACGAGGACGGGCAGATGCAGCATTATGGACGCGCGCAGCCCGGTCCCCAGGTTCGTGGGGCAGCTCGTGAGGTAGCCGAACTCCTTGTCCACGGCGTACCCTAGGAGCCCCTCCAGTCCGGAGTCTATGGCGTCCGCCAGCTCCCAGGCCCGCCCCAGGTCCATCCCCGGCAGTATGCACTGCAGCCGCAGATGGTCCTCCTCGTTCACCATAATGCTCACCTTGCCGCCCATCGACAGGATGACGCCGCGCTCTATGCTGCCCTCCAGCAGGTTGGCGCTTATGATGCGCCCCTCGACCATGGCCTGGCCCGACAAGGTCCCCATTGAATCCACGCCGCGGTACTCCGTCTCCGAGCCCATCGCGCCCATGATCTTCTCGGCCGCGGCCCTCACCTCCGCGGCGACGCTCTCGGCGCCGGCGTTGTCCAGGATGGGCGGGAACGTGTACGAGGCCAGGTTCCTGGCCAGCCTTATCCTGCTGCTGACCGCGATGCAGCCGTTGACCCGGCCGTCCCCGGCCGACTCGGGGCCCGCCCCGGGCCCCGTCCCGGGGCCGCCCGCGTCCCGGCCCGCGAACCCCATGGTGCCTTCGCCTTCCGATCCCCTATCCGACGCCGTCACCCCCCTTCCTATCGGAGGCCTTGCGCAGGCTTTCCGCCATCCCGCCCTCCATCGCCTTGATGCGGTCGCGCAGCTCCGCGGCCCTCTCGTACTCCTCCCGCTTCACGGCCTCGGCCAGGCTGGCCCTGACCTCCTTTATCTCCTTCTCATACCTGTACTCATTGAACAGATTGGCGGGCAGCTTCCCCGTATGGGCCGAGTTCCCGTGGATCCTCTTGGCCAGGGGCGTCAGGAACTCCCTGAAGTCCGCGTAGCAGTTCGCGCAGCCCATCTTGCCGATCTTCTGGAACGTGGCCCTGTCCATGCCGCATACCGAGCACTTGACGCTCGGCGCCCCTTGCTTGATGCCCATGAGCTTTGAGAGGCCGCCGAATCCCGGCTCCGACAACAGCCCCGTTATGAGCTTGCCGAGGCTGATCCCCATCTCACCCCCAATAAGGCCTTCCTGCCTCGCGCAGTCCTCGCATATGAGGAAGTCGGAAACTTTGCCGTCCTCCACCCTCTTTAGGCATATCGTCGCCCTGTCATTCCCGCACCTTTCGCACCTCATCCTACGCCACCGCCCCCCAGCACTTCGGATCTTGGCTAGGACCCCGGCCCGGGGCCCCGCATCGCCTACCGGCTGTCCCCATGCGTCATGCACGCCATCATGCTCTTCAGGATCCCGGCCCGCAGCTCGTCCCTCAACCCCTTGGGCGCCACAGCCAAGGCCTTGTCATTGACCGCCGCGTACAGCAGCGCCGCCTCCCTCTCGTTTATGGCCCCGTAGTCGAGGAAGTTCCTTATGAATATGCCGGCGCATTGCTGCGTTATCGAGACCCCCATCGAGGTTATGATGTGCATCAGGTACCCTCCGGCAGGCCCGTGGCCGGCCCTCCTGATCCTGATGCCGCCGCCCCCGCCCCTCCGGCTCTCCACGATGTACCCCTGGCCGTTGGAAAACCTGGTCGATATGACGTAGTTGATCTGGGACGGGACGCAACCGAACCGGATGGCCAGCTCATTGCGCTGGATCTCGGTCTGACCCCCGGTCTCGTCCATCAGCCCCTTGATGAACGACTCTATGTTGTCCGATATCTTCATGGGGATGGCGCATCCATTCGTTTGATTTTGACTTTCTTTGACTATTATACCCCTAATACCCCCTACGTCAAGCCCGGCGGCCCTCCCTAGGCGCAGCGGCGCCCACTAGGCACCGCCATCGCAGCGGCCAACCAAACCTATCACCTCATGATGGACTCGATCGTGGCCACGCGCGGGTTGCCCATCGCCTCTCGTGCCCTAGCCGCGGCGGCCTCGTATAGGCGCGTCTGGCTGTCCACCTTCCCGCGGCCCTTGGACGGGGCCTTTCTATACTCCCCGTCACCGCCCATCAGCCTGGCCTTCACGTTGTCGGCGAGGCTCAATTCGAGTATGCCCATCAGGGTCTCCTTGGCATCGGGGTCCTCGATCGGGAACATCGTCTCCACCCGCCTGTCGAGGTTCCTGTCCATCAAGTCGGCGCTGGACAGGTACAGCTCCCCCTCCCCGCCGGCGTGGAAGTACAGGATCCTGGCGTGCTCCAGGTACCTGCCCACGATGCTGCGCACCGTGATGTTCTCGCTGAGCCCCGGAACCGAGGGTTTCAGGCAGCATATGCCCCTGACTATGAGGTCGATCGCGACACCGGCCCGCGAGGCCTCGTACAGCGCGTCGATCACCCTCTTGTCGGTCAGCGAGTTCACCTTGAGCACGATCCGGGCCTTCATCCCCGCCGCGGCGTTCCCGGCCTCCCTCGCGATCATCGCGACCAGCCTGTCCCTTAGGTAGAGGGGGGCGTGCACCATCTTGTAGGTCATGTCTATGTACGTGTACCCGGAAAGCATGTTGAAGAGCGCCGAGGCGTCCGCCCCGAAGTAGGGGTTGGCCGTGAACAGGCCGAGGTCGGTGTAGACCCTCGCCGTCAGGTCATTGTAGTTGCCTGTGCTGACGTGGACGTACCGCCTGATGCCCTCCTCCTCGCGGCGCACGACGAGCGAGACCTTGCAATGGGTCTTCAGGCCGACGAGCCCGTATATGACGTGGCAGCCCGCGCGCTCCAGCACCTGCGACCTGCGTATGTTGTTCTCCTCGTCGAACCTGGCCTTGAGCTCCACCAGCACCGTCACGCTCTTCCCGCTCTCCGCCGCCGCCGCGAGCGCGTTGACCACCGGCGAGTTGGCGCTGACCCTGTATAGGGTCTGCTTGATCGCCAGCACGTCCGGGTCGTGGGCGGCCTCCTCCACGAACCTGACCACGGGGTCGAAGGACTGGTATGGGTGGAACGCCAGCACGTCCCGCCCCGATATGACCTCGAACATGGTCCGGCCCTCGGCCTCCGCCCCCATGAACTCGGGGACGGGGACGGGCGGGGCCTCGCCGTACGTCATGCCTTCGGGGGGGGCTGAGCGCTCCAGGTTGAAGAGGAAGGACAGGTCCACCGGGCCCTTGATGAGGTACACGCCGCCCTTGTCCATGTCCTGCTCGTCCGATATGAACCCTAGCAGCCTCTCGCCGACGCCGGACTCTATCTCCAGCCTTATGGCCATGCCCCGCTTGCGCTTGTGGAGGAACTCCTGCATCGCCTCGAGCAGGTCCTCGGCGTCCTCCTCCTGCAGCCCCTGGTCGGCGTTCCTCATGATCCTGAAGCAGGCCGTCTCCTTGATCTCATGCCCCTTGAACAGCTCGCCCAGATGGAGCCTGGCGATCTCCTCGGCGAGGATGTAGTCGCGGCCCGCTTCCGAGGGCAGCCTTATCGCCCTTCCCAATATGCCCGTCGGGACGTGGACTATGGCGAGCCTGTCGTCCGCCGCGGCCGTCTTGCTTTTGGCGCCGGCCATCGGCGCATCGGCCGGGCCTGGGACGTCCAAAGGGCCGGGCCCGCGGCCCAGGAGCAGCGCGATGTTCAAGGTCCTGTTCTGTATGAGGGGGAATGGCCTGCCGGCGTCCACCATCATGGGCGTGAGCACGGGGAACATGGTCTCCCTGTAGTACCCGTCGACGAAGCCGCGCTGCCCCTCGCTGAGCTCGTCCGCCCTGAGCAGCCGGATGCCCTCGTTCCGCAAGGACTTCATCAGGCTTTTATAGCAGGCGTACTGCTCGCCTACCAGGGCCCTGACCTTCTGGGTCACGGCCCTGTACTGATCCTTCGGCGCCATCCCCGACGCGTCGGGCAGCCTGTACCCCGAATGGATCTGGTCGTACAGGGAGGCCACCCTGACCATGAAGAACTCATCCAGGTTCGTGCTGACGATGGACAAGAACCTGGCCCGCTCCAGCAAGGGATTGCCCGCGTCCGCGGCCTCCTCCAGGACCCTGGAGTTGAAGCTCAGCCAGCTGAGCTCCCTGTAAAGATAGTTGCAAGCATCGGCCGTCATCGCAGCTACCTGCCCCGCGCCTTCCTCTTGAGTATGGGCCTATAGCCCATTACCTCCTCGAAATATTCCATATGCCCATCGAACCCCCATTTTTCCAGGAGGATGTCCTCCTCCGACTTCGCGGTGAACACCAGGTCGCCCTCCTCCCTCCTCACCTTCACATCGGTCACCTTCTGCCGATGCGAGATGTCCAGGGCCTCCGCCACCCGCAGTATGCACGCCAGCTTCGATATGGCCACTCGGTCCGCGTCGTCGAGGACCCGGTAGTTTTCATGGGACATGAGCGGCGTCTCCGAGCTGTGGTACCTCATGATGTTCGCCACGATGTCCAGCTCCTTGTCGGAGAACCCGGTGATCCCCTGGAACTTTATGATGTTGTATGAGTGGATGTCATGCCTGACTATGTTTATGTACTTGCCTATGTCGTGCAGGAGCGCGGCTATGCGCAGGTAGTCCCGCTCCCTGACGGACATCCCGTGTATCGCGGACGTCTGGTCGAATATGCTGAGGCTGAGCCTCTCTACCGTCAGGCTATGGGGCCCGTCGACCATGTACTTCTCGCCTATGAACCTCACGGAGTTTATTATGTCGTCGCCGATCACCTTGGTCCTGCCCGTCTCCATCCTGGCGTCCACCATGTCCGCCAGGAGCCCGTGGCGCAGCGACAGGAGGGGCGTGATTATGCCCTTGGCCTCCGTCAAGCCCAAAAACTTGTTGAACAGCAGTATCGACGGCATCAGGATGGCCGCCTCGCCGCGCTTCACGCCGAATCTTTGGGTTATCTGGTCGACCGTGAGGCTTTGGATGGACGCGTAGACGCCCTCGAACAGGTCCCTGTCCAAAAACCTCGCCCCCCGCGGGTCAGGCAGGAAGACATCGGCGCCCTTGAGGCGCGCCTTGCCTATGATGGAG